>SLEY01000569.1 GCA_007124535.1 Planctomycetaceae bacterium | reverse complement strand
TGCACGGACACGCGGGCGAGCGAGCGCCTGTTGACGACCCGCTACCGCAGCAATTCGGCCTGGATCGATCTTGCCACGCAACAGATCACGCCCTTCTTGGCGGTGCGGCCGGGCTGCACGTTAAACAACAACCTGTACCCCGCCAATGGCGTACTGAATATGCCCAATCTGACCGGTGGCTGTACCTGCAATTTCCTGCCCGTTTCGCTGGCGCTCGTACCGCTGCCGGATACCAGACTCCGGCGAGTTGACACGGAGTGAAACCGTCCAACGAGGCTCCCGCCAACGGGGCGCGGGGTTCTCGGTTTGCGTTCGTAATCGTGCCGCTATTTTAGGGGAGTGTGCGAACCATGCTTGTGTCACCACGTTGGAATTGTATTGCGATTGTGTTGATGTGCTTGCTGGCACTGGCTGGCGAGCGAGCGCCGGCGGAGGCATCCGAGACGCTGCCTGTGGGGGTCGCGGCGGTGGACATCACGCCGGACGAACCGCTGCGCATGTACGGCTATGCCGCGCGGACTCAGGAGTCGGAGGGCATCGCGGGGCGTCTGATGGCCAAGGCCTTGGCGCTGGGCGGCGACGATGACGAAGGCCCGAACGTGTTGTTGACTGTCGACTTGGGGGCCGTCCCGCCGGCTCTGCAGGCGCAGCTCCTGGACCGCTTGCAACGGCGTGTGCCGTTGGCGCCGGAGCGTTTCGTACTGGCGAACTCTCACACGCACGCCGGGCCGAACCTCCAGCGCATGGACACCCTGGCGGGCGAGCAGCGGGAGCGGATGCGCGGTTATGCCGAGGGGTTGCTTGACAAGCTGGAAGGGGTTGTGCTGGAGGCTCTGGCCGCACGGCGGCCGGGCCGGTTGGCCTGGGCGCAAGGCAGCGTCGGTTTTGCCGCCAATCGCCGCGTGGTCACCGACGGCAAGTGGACCGGCTTCGGGGCCGTGCCCGAAGGAGCGGTCGATCACCGCCTGCCGGTGCTGCGCGTTGCGGAGGCGGACGGCCGCCTGCTGGCCGTGGTGGTGAATTACGCCTGCCACTGCACCACGCTCCGCGGCAACTTTGCGCAGATCCACGGCGACTGGGCCGCCGAGGCGCAGGCGTTCATCGAGGCGGATCACCCCGGAGCGACGGCCCTGATCACGATCGGCTGCGGGGCGGATATTGATCCCCACCCGCACGGCACGGTCGAGCTGTGCAGGCAGCACGGTCGTGCCATCGCCGACGAAGTGCGGCGTCTGTTGGCCGGTCCGCTGCGGCCGGTCTCACCGCAACTTGCCGCTCGGGCGACCACGATCCGCGTTCCCTATCACTCGCCGCCTTCGGTCGAGGAGTTGAAAGCGGCGGCCGACAGGTCCTATGCCCTCCAGCGACTCGCCCGGCAGTTGGAACGCGACGAGCCGCTGCCCGAGTACGAGTCGTTCCATATGAGCGTCTGGTCCTTCGGCGACGATCTGGCGATGTTGTTCTTCAGCGACGAAGTGGTGGTGGATTATGCCCTGCGGCTCCAACGCGACTTCGACGGCAGTCGGCTGTGGATCACGGCCTATGCCAACAAGGTCTCCCGATACATCATCTCGGAGCGGCTGTTGGACGAGGGCGGATATGAAGTCCGCAACTCGCTCAGCACGGCGGTCACCTTCGGTCGGCCGGAAACGCTGCAGCCGTCGATGGAGAGCCGCGTCGTGGCGGCGGTCGGCGAGTTGTTGCCCGAACCGTTTGATTCGCCGGGCGACCCGCAACCGCCGTTGCCCGAGTTGTTCGGCCTGCCGGCACTCGGCCAAGCCCCGCTGGAGGTACACCGGACGCTGGCCTATGAGGAGCACGCGCAGTTCACTTACGCGGTGGCCGAGGGCGCCGCCGGTAATGCGAAGGTCACGCGGCGCAGCCTGTCGTTCCCTTCGGGCGCCTACCTTGTCGACGACCTGCTCGATCTGCCCCGCTCCGAGGAACCGGTCGCGTACCGCATTCCGGCCCCGGCGGCCGAGCAGGTCGCCCCGTGGCGCTCGTACCTGGTGGACGACGATGCGCGGCTGCTCCCGCCGGATGCGACGCTTCCCGCGGGGCCGGAACGGGGCGAGGCGGAGCCTGAGGAACCGGTTGAGGGAGAGGAGTCGCGGATCCGCCGCCGCGTCATCCACCTGCTGCAGCGAACCGCCGACGGCGCCCCCGCCGAACTGCCGACAGTGGAAATGCGCGTGGAAAACGACCGCTTGCAGGTCGAAGTGACAACCGAGCGCCAACAAGTCCACTTGGTGCTTCCACCGGTCGACGTCGGCGCGGGCCAGATCGCCGTGACCGCGGCCGACGCAAGGGAACTGCTGCCCCCACGCCTCCTGCCTTCGGGCATCTTGCCTTGGGGCGAAGCGGGCCGCAATAGGCTGGCACGCTGGGATTCGGCCTATCGCGAAGGACGCCGGCCGGGGTGGGACATCGGCCGGCCGGCCAGCCAACTGGTCCAGGCGGTGGAAGACGGCACGTTGCAACCGGGCCGTATCGTCGAATTGGGATGCGGGATGGGCCACGACGCCATTTATCTGGCCCAACAAGGATTCGATGTGACGGCACTCGACATCGCCCCCACGGCGCTGGCCCGGGCGCAGGAAAGGGCGGAAGAGGCGGGTGTCCAGGTACGCTGGCTGTTGGCCGACGTGCTCCGCCCGCCCGACCTGCCGCCGTTCGACTATGTCTACGACCGCGGCTGCTACCACGGCGCCCGCCGGCAGAATGCCGCCGCCTACGTCCGGACCGTCACCAAGCTCTCCCGACCGGACACCCGGCTGCTGATCCTGGCCGGCAGCGACAGGGATTCGCGCTCGGGCGGGCCGCCGCGAGTCACGGAGCAAGAGATTCGCGGAGACTTCGCCGAGCCGTTCGAGATCGTCGAACTCCGCGAAATCCAATTCGACACGCGCGACGCCCCGGCTCAGGGCGCCGCGGCTTGGTACCTTCTGCTGGAACGTAAGGACAAGCCTTAGGGCAGGGGGCACGTTCGCGCTCCCGCGCTCGGCGAGGTTCGCGCTCGGCGAGGGTCTCCGACCCCGCCGACCGAAGGTCTCCTGCGGTAGGGGAGACCTTCACTCGGCCGAGTAGCTCGGTCAGCGACCGGCCACATCGCTGCGGGTAGATCATTTCCGGCGGGTTGCCTGAGGCAACTCGAAATCCGAGGGCTGGGAGAGCAGGAACCCGAACGGGCTGAAACATACCGGTCTGTATTAGGTGTATCTTGTGCGACGAGGGATCGTCGCCTAGAATCTCGGCCAGTCTGTCATCCGAACCTGTGGACTCGCGGAAGGTTGCTTATGGCGCTCACTGGCGATCAGCTTCTCACTCTCATGATCCACCTCAGTTGGTTATCCCTGCTGTTGCTGGTGGGCAAACTGCTTCGAGCCCGTTTGCGTTTCCTGCAGCGGTTGTTCCTGCCCGCCTCGATCTTGGGCGGGTTTCTCGGCTTGGCGTTAGGCCCGTACGTCCTGGGGGCGACGGGCATTCGGATCATGCCACCCGACATGTTGACGACGTGGGCCGCACTGCCGGGAGTGCTGATCAACGTGGTCTTCGCCTGCCTTTTTCTTGGATTGACGATCCCCCGACCGCGTGAAATCTGGCGAGAGGGGGGGCCGCAATTTTGTTATGGTTGGATGGTGGGGATGGGCCAGTACCTGGTGGGGGTGGGACTTTCGATACTGGTGCTGGGCCCGCTGTTCGGCGTGCCGGATTTCTTTGGCTGCCTGTTGGAGATCGGGTTTTCCGGTGGACACGGCACCGCGGCCGGAATGCGGGAAGCCTTCGTGGAACTCGACTTCGCGGCGGGTTCGGATCTCGGGCTGATGTCCGCGACGATCGGGATCGTCTCGGCGGTGGTTTTCGGCATGGTCATGATCAATCTGGCCGCCCGTCGTGGCGAGACCCAAGTCATCACGTCGCCGGACATGATCCCCGAAGAGACGCTCAGCGGCTTGATCCCGGAAGACCGGCGGCCCGCGACCGGCAGGATTACGGTTTCTCCGGATGCCATCGAGCCGTTTGCGTTCCATCTGGCCATCGTGGGGCTGGCGATCCTGATCGGCTGGTTCCTGCAGGGAGGCATCCGGGGGCTCAGCGCGGGTCGGGAGCCCGATCTGTTCCGAAGTTTCCCCCTGTTCCCCCTGGCAATGTTGGGCGGATTGATCGTTCAGGTGGTGGCATCGAAAGTGGGTTTGTCAACGTACTTCGATCGCGCCACCTTCAGCCGGATCCTCGGCTTCGCGCTGGATTTCCTGGTGGTGGCGGCAATCTCCGCCATCCGGTTGGACGTGGTCGTGGCCTTCTTCTGGCCCTTTACGATCCTGATGCTCAGCGGGCTGGCCTGGATCATTTTCGCAACCTGGTTCATCGCCCCGCGCATGTTGCCGGACGCCTGGTTCGAACGGGCGATTACCGAGTACGGCATGCAGACCGGTGTCACCGCGATGGGGCTCCTGCTGTTACGGGTGGCCGACCCCCACTTCGCTACGCCTGCGGCGAAGGCGTTCGGCTTCAAGCAGATTGTGTACGAGCCCTTCATGGGTGGTGGCTTCATCACCGCGGCGGCGCCCCTCCTGATCTTCCACTACGGCGCCGGACGGGCCCTGATCGTAGGAGCCGCCTCGATGCTCGTCGTCCTGGGGATCGCCTACGGCTCGGGCTGGCTCCGCGCGACCCGGCCGTCAAAGAAGGCGATCCAGCCGGCGCCCCCCGGTGCCCCTTCCGATATTTGAATGATTCCGTGGCCTGGCAAAGCGACGTTTCCCAATCGACCGCCACGTCTTCACCCCCTCATATGTCGGACGAAGCGGCGGGACTGGCTCCCCCGGGGTGCTGGCTTGCCACAGCCGATGTCCGTGGGCACAATGATGACATGAACGAATCGTCCTCCACCCCGATCACCGTCCCCGGGTTTCGTGCCATGAAAGGGGCCGGGCAGAAGATCAGCGTCCTGACGGCGTATGATTTCCCCACCGCCCGCCTGCTGGATGACGCGGGGATCGAAGCCATTCTGGTCGGGGACAGTTTGGGGATGGTGGTACAGGGGCACGCGACGACCCTGCCGGTCACGTTGGACCAGATGATCTATCACGCCGAGTTGGTCGGGCGTGCGGTCCGGCGCGCGCTGGTGGTGGTCGATTTGCCCTTCCCTGCCGGTCATTTGGGGAGGCGCCAGGCGATTGAGGCCGCGGCGCGGATCTTGAAAGAGACCCGAGCCCGGGCCGTCAAATTGGAGGGCGGCGCCGAACAGGCCGAAGTGATCGCCGCCCTGACTCGGGCCGGCATCCCGGTCATGGCGCACGTCGGCCTGCGACCTCAAAATGTACATCAGATGGGCGGGTATCGTGTCCAGCGTGATGAGCCGCTGCTGTTGCAGGATGCTCAGGCGGCCGAACAGGCCGGTGCGTTCTCGATCGTGCTGGAATGCGTTCCCACAACGCTGGCCGGAAAGATCACGCGCCAGCTGAGCATCCCCACCATCGGAATCGGAGCCGGCGCCGAATGCGACGGCCAGGTCCTGGTGCTGCACGATGTGCTCGGGCTGACCGAAGGTCGCTTGGCCCGTTTTGTCAAACCGTATGCCGACCTGCGAACCGTGATTTCCGAGGCCGTCATTCGTTATCGGGACGAAGTACGGCGCGGCGAGTTTCCCGAGCCGAAGCAGACGTTTCGCTGATCCCGAGGGGAAAGGCGAAAGTGCGCAAAAAAACTGGTAGTTCAATGGATAATGATTCATGATGCGATATGGCTTTGCAGTGAGTGTGGTACTGGGGATTCTGGCCACGGGTTGCCAGCCGGATGCGCCCCCGAGCGATCCGGAGGAGCCGGTGGTGGCCCCCGCCGCGGACCCGGATCCGGATCCCGCGCCGGCGGAACCGGAAGAACCGCGGGTCGAAGAACCGGCGCCGGAAGAGACCGCGGAGCAGCAAGCGGCACGTCAAATGGCCGAGGAGTTGGGGGTGGTGATCGGCGAGGACGCGCGCGGCCAGGTGGTTCGGATCGACACCGCGGCGCACCGCAGCTGGGTCGACGACCATCAAGTCGAACAGTTGTTGGTATTTCCGGGCTTGCAATCGCTGACCCTGGAGGGACCCTCGATCACCGATGCTGTGGCGCCGCGGATCGGCGAATTGGAGGAACTCCGGTCATTGGCCTTGCGCAACACGTTGGTCAGTGATGCGGGGATCGCGGAATTGGCCGGGTTGCCGTCGCTGCGCATCCTGGATCTTCGCGTTTCGCCGCTGATTACGGATGCGGCGATGGAGACGGTGGCCCAACTGGAGAGTTTGCGTGCGGTTCGTTTGAATGGGGTGAATCTGACCGATGCCGGGTTGGCCGCGTTGATGCCGTTGCCGGACCTGGTCGAGTTGGATTTGCGCAACTGCCGTCAGGTAACCCGCGAGGGATTGGAATTGCTGCGCGAGAAGCCGTCGTTGCGGGTTCTGAAATTGGGGGGTCTCGATGTCGATGACGCGATGCTGGAAGTGGTCGGTCAGATGACGAATCTGAACAATCTCTCGTTGGACAATTGTTCGATCACCGATGCCGGGTTGCAGCACCTGGGCGATTTGCCGCTGGAGGAATTGACGGTTTTCCAGTGCGCCCGGGTGACGGACGAAGGGCTCATGGTGTTGGCCGAGTACGATGGGCTGGAACGATTGACGGTCCGGGACGTGCCCGCCGGGGGCGGGATCCTGGCGGCCCTGCCCTCACCGGAACGGCTGCGCCTGCTGAACATGGCCCAGTCGCGGATCACGGATGACCAACTGGA
>SLEY01000537.1 GCA_007124535.1 Planctomycetaceae bacterium | reverse complement strand
TTGGTTTCCTCTTCGGTTGCACCCAAAGTGTCCACCAGCAGGGCCCGCTGGTGAAGTCCTTGTCCCCCGCCCAGACGGAAGGTGACCCAAGTGGTGACGGTCATGATACCGATCCCGCCCAACTGCATCAACACAAGGATCACGAACTGCCCGAACAGGGAGTAATCGTTGCCGGTCGAGCGGACAACCAACCCGGTAACGCACGTCGCACTGGTGGCGGTGAACAGGGCGTCCAGCATTGAGATCGGCGCCGCCTCCACTTGGCGGCTGATCGGGTGCCATAGCAGCAGGGTTCCGGTCAGGATGGCCGCCGCGTACCAAGCGAAGGACAGCCGAGCCGGACGTTGGGTCAAGGAACCGACGGTCCGAATCACGGGCGGATCTCCTGAGCGGGCCGCTGGTACCAGACCAGGAAACCGCGAAAGGACGACGCCGTCATCCGGGCCTCGGCAACGCAGGGCTCCCGGCGGCGGCCAGTAACTAAAGTGGCCTCACAGAGCCCCCCCCAGAATGGCAGTCGCATTCTACCGATCTTCACGTGTACTTCTCCGATACTCGTTCCTGAGTCTGAAACGCCCTTAATCCCTTCTTCTGGCGTGCATGGAATCCCGGTTCCAACATCGATGATCTCAGGATCCCACCCTGTCCCCTCCACCGGAAAAAATTACCACACCGATCGATTTCGTTCCCGCGACCCCTTGACGGCTTAACTCAGCTTGCCTCGGGGGCAGCCCTTTCCTCGGCCTCAGGCTGCTGCCGGATCCAGAATCCTAACGGCACTCGCAATATTAACGGTTTATTCTCGTTTCCGCATCCCCGTCTTGGGTTGCCTTGCTGGCATCGCGGGCTGGCTTCGCTATACTGGGCCGAACGAAATAGGTCTGGCCCGTGTTCTGGATTTGATGAAAGGATTTTTCGATGCTCGACCGACCCGTCGCCTTGGTTACCGGAGCGTCGCGCGGCATTGGCCGCGGTATCGCCTTGGGATTGGCTGCCAGTGGCCATGCTGTGGGCGTCAACTATTTCCGCAGTGCGGAAGCCGCCGACCAGGTGGTGGAACAGATCCGCCAGCAGGGCGGTACGGCCGTGGCCCTCGGCGGCGATGTGGGCTCGGCAGAGGATCGCCAGGAACTGCTGGACCGTGTCGGCACGGAATTCGGACGTCTGGATGTCCTGGTCAATAACGCAGGAATTACCTCCCAAGGACGGAAAGACCTGCTGGAAGCCACCGATGCCAGTTGGGAACGCGTCTTCGCGACCAACTTGAAAGGACCCTTCTTCCTGGCCCAACAGGCGGCGCGCCGCATGATCGCTGCCATCGACGCCGGACAAATCCCCGGCGGCCTGATCGTGAATATCTCCTCGATCTCCGCCTATGCCGTCAGCACCAATCGGGCCGACTACTGCATGGCGAAAGCGGCGATGGGCATGATGACCCAGCTGTTTGCCACCCGTCTGGCAGAACATGGCATTCGGGTCTTCGAAGTCTGCCCCGGCGTCATTGCCAGCGATATGACGGCCCCGGTCAAGGAAAAGTACGACCGACTGATCGCCGAAGGCCTCTCCCCGATCCGCCGCTGGGGCACTCCCGAGGATATCGCCCGCGCGGTCGTCGCCCTGACCAGCGATGCTTTCCCCTTCACCACGGGGGAAAGAATTAACGTGGACGGAGGGTTCCACATACGCACGTTGTAACGCCTCTGCGGCTTGGTTAGCCCGCGACTCGACCGCCCAACCGTTCCCCTTGCCGGATCCGCAACTTATAGTAAATATATCGGCCCCGCGTGCGCCGACAACAGACACAGGCAGTTCGGTTCAATTGCCCCGTGTCATCCTGTATCCGCGGAGGGGTTTCCATGCCGCAGGCCGTCGTCGATCCGGAGGAACTGCGCGAGTTCGCCCGCAGTCTGAAAAAATTCAACAACGAACTGCGCGACCGTTCCCGCGCCTTGAATAGCCAATTGAGTGCTCTGGGAGATACCTGGAGGGACCAGGAGCATCAGAAGTTCGTCCAGCGTTTCCAGGAGGGGATGCGGGTGATCGCGCGGTTCTTGGAGAGTAACGACCGCCACGTCCCGTATCTGCTGCGCAAAGCCGAAGTGATCGACGAGTACCTGCGTTCCTGACCCGAGTGGGAGATGACCGATGGGCAAATCGGCCCACCTGACATCGATCGATGCGGTCCGCGACTTCCGCACGGCACTCAGCGATTACGAGCACGACATGCGGGAGTCGGTGACCCAATTGCTGCGGGAACTGCAGCGGGCCCTCGATTGGGTGGAACATGATCGAGCCACGTATTGGCCTGGCCAAGTGCGCCGCGCGTCCGATGCGGTCCTTCGGGCTCGCCAGGATTTGGAACGTTGCGAGATGGCGATGCGGGCCGAGGATCGGCGTTCGTGCCACGAGCAGCGATTGGCGCTCGAGCAGGCTCGACAACGGTTGAGCTTGGCCGAGCAGAAGACGCGTTTGCTGCGCCAGTGGCGGGTTGCTGTGGGTCAGGAGGCGGACAAGGTGCGGGGGCGGCTGTTGAAGATGATGGATTTTTTGGACACGGATTTACCACGGGGTCTCGCTTCTTTGGGTCGAATTCTGGCTGCCTTGGAGAGGTACACCGAGCGCGTCGATTCGGATGTCCGGGAGGGGGGTATTTCGACCCGTCTTGGGAGGGGCACCTCCGAGTTGCAAGGGGACGAATGAGCACGGCCGCCACCCCGCTCGGGGCAGGGCGGGGTGGGCTCGAAGTCGGGGGACGAGGAGATGGAAGTTTGTGATTTGGTCAGCGGCCTGGGTCGCGTCCAGCGGACCAGTGCGCAATTGAAGGAGAAGTGGCTGGCGACTCGCACGCACTGGCGGGATCAAGCGGCACGGGACTTCGAGCGGAATTTTCTGCAGGAGTTGGCGCCCCAGATCAGCTTGGTGGTCGGGGCGGTCGATGAATTCGCCCAACTGATGGAACGGGCCGAGAAGGCCTTAGCGGACCCGGATGAATGGCATGAATGAACACGCATTGGCAGAGCAGCAGAAACGGCTGCTGGCCCAAGTGGCCGGTTGGGTCGAGGAGCGCGCGGCGGGCGAGGAGCGGATCGGCCGGCAGCAGGCCGAGCAGGACGCGGCGATTCTCAGCGAGTACCAGGCGCGCCGTGACGCGCTGGCCGCCGAGTTCCGGGAGACGGTGACGCGTCTGCGGGCGGAGTATCAGCAGGCCCGTGAGGCGGTGATCTACGCCTATGAATCGGACAGTTACACGGTGGTGCAGGATACCGAGCGTATCGAGGCGCAGTCGTTGGCGGAGCGGAATCGGGCGTGGGAGCGTGCCAAGGCGGCCTGGGAGGAAGCTCGCCGACGGGCGGGGGAGCGGTATGCGGCGGAGAAGGATCGCCCGCAGCGCGAGCGTCAGCGGTGGCAGCGCCGCGCGGTGGCGATGCGGGAGGAAATCGAGCAGGTCCGGGCGGAAGGCGACCGTTTGATTGCCCGCCGCGGTTGCCGGATGCCGGAGGAGTTGCCGGCTGGCGGCGGCTGGGAGGCGGGGAAAGCGTCCCCCGTTGAGGGTGGTTCCCGCAACGCGGCGGAGCCGTGGGTGCGGGCGGAGCATGGTCTGGAGACGGCCCACGACGTGCTGCACACGATCCGGCAACAGCCGGCGGCCCGTTTCTTGGAGGACGGTTGGCCCTTTCTGATCTTCCTGTTCACCACCCTGCTGTTGGCCGTGCCCGGCGTATGGTGGCTGGATTGGCTATGGGGTCTGGGCGGCGCCGGTTTGATCGCCGGGCCCGCAGCCTGGCTGGTACGCCGTCAGGTCCGGCCGCGTGCCCAGCGGCAGACGATGGCCTTGGTCCCGGATTTCCTGCAGGAGTTGTCTGCGGTGGAGCAAGCGATCCAGCGGGGTTTGGATGCGGCCGCGGACCGGGCGGAGCGTCAGCAGGAGGAATTGATCGAGCGGCGGGAGCGGGCGGTCAGCCAGGCGCACGCCCGCTGGTCGCGCACCAGGACGGAGGTGGCCGACCACCACCAGCAGCATCTCGAGCGGACGGCCCAGCACACGCGCGAACAGCGGAAACAGCTGAAAGAACGTTTCCAGCGCGATCTGCAAGCGGTGGACCAGCAGTATCCGTCTCAGATCGACCGTTGCGAACGGCGGTTCGCCGAGGAGAGCCAGTTGCTGCTGGACCACCGGCAGCAGCAGTTGGCGGCTTCGCACCGGGCGGCGGAGCGGGAATGGGATCAGCTGGCCCAGCGCTGGTTCGCGGGTATGGACGCCTTTCAGGCCGAGGTGGAACAGATGCAGGGGCTGTGCGAGAAGCATTTTCCGCCCTGGAATCAGGTGGATTGGAGCGAGTGGCCTCCGGACGACCGCGATCTTCCGGCCCTGCGGTTCGGTTGGTTGCAATTCGCCTTGGAGACGCTGCCCGACGGACTGCCGCGGGCCCCCGGGTTGCAGCGGTCGCCAACGCGATTCGCGTTCCCCGCCGCCCTCGCCTACCCCGATTGTCCCTCGCTGCTGTACCTCACCGAAGGCGACGGGCGGGAGGCGGCGATCCGCTCGCTGCAGAATGTCACGTTGCGTCTGTTGACCTCGCTGCCCCCCGGCAAGGTCCGTTTCACGATCATCGATCCGACCGGTCTGGGGCAGAATTTCTCCGCCTTCATGCACTTGGCAGACTTTGACGAACGTCTGGTCTCCAGCCGGATCTGGACGGAGACCGTACACATCAACCAGCGTTTGGCCGATCTGACGCAGCACATGGAGGATGTGATCCAGAAGTACTTGCGCAACGAATTCGATTCGATTCAGGAGTACAACCGGCGGGCGGGCGAGGTAGCGGAGCCGTTCCAGGTGCTGGTGATCGCGAATTTCCCTGCCAACTTCAACGAAGAATCCGCGCGGCGGCTGGTCAGCATCGCGTCCAGCGGCCCCCGCTGCGGGGTATACACCCTGATCAGTGTGGATCGGCGGCTGAAATTGCCGCAGAACTTCCATCTGGACGATCTGAAACCGGGCGCGGCCGTGCTGCAGTGGGACGAATCGCTGGCCGCCTACCGCTGGGACGACCCGGCGTTGGGACAGCTTCCCCTGACCTTGGACGATCCGCCGGCGGGGGACCGTTTTACCGAGATCGTACGCGTGATCGGCGAGCGATCCAAGGACGCTCGGCGGGTCGAGGTGCCTTTCGAGACCATCGTTCCGCCCGACGCCCAATGGTGGAGCGGCGACAGCCGCAGCGAACTCGAAGTGCCTTTGGGACGGGCCGGGGCCACGAACCTGCAGACGATGCGGCTGGGCCGCGGCACCTCCCA
Organism: Planctomycetaceae bacterium; assembly: GCA_007124535.1. Taxonomy (GTDB): domain Bacteria; phylum Planctomycetota; class Planctomycetia; order Pirellulales; family Pirellulaceae; genus SLMF01. Next base: position 1,506 of record SLEY01000537.1, on the reverse strand, counting down.
GCACGTGCTGATCGCCGGAAAAACCGGCTCCGGAAAGTCCACCCTGCTGCATGCCCTGATCACCAGCCTGTCGATCCGTTACAGCCCGGAACAAGTCCAGTTCTACTTGATCGACTTCAAGAAGGGGGTCGAGTTCAAAGCCTACGCTTCCGGACAACTGCCGCACGCCCGGGTGATTGCCATCGAAAGCGAGCGGGAGTTCGGCATGAGCGTGTTGGAACGGCTGGACCGGGAGTTGAAGGAGCGGGGCGATCGGTTCCGCGAGCAGGGCGTCCAGGATCTGCGCGCCTCTCGAGACGTCTGTCCCGATCACCCGCTGCCGCGTTTGCTGTTGATCATCGACGAATTCCAGGAGTTCTTTGTCAAGGACGACGCCATCGCTCAGGAAGCGGCCCTCCTGCTGGATCGGCTGGTGCGGCAAGGTCGGGCATTCGGCATGCACGTCCTGTTGGGCTCGCAAACACTGGCCGGCGCCTACACCTTGGCACGCAGCACGTTGGGCCAGATGGCCGTCCGCATCGCCTTGCAGTGCAGTGAAACCGATGCCCACTTGATCCTGAGCGACGACAATACCGCCGCGCGGCTGCTGAGCCGGCCGGGCGAGGCGATCTATAACGACGCGAACGGGCTGTTCGAAGGCAACCATCCCTTCCAGGTGGTCTGGTTGCCCGATGAGCAGCGCGAACACTACCTGGGGCGTCTGGGAACCCTGGCTCGCCAACGCCGCTGCCAACTGCCGCCGCCGATCGTGTTCGAAGGCAACCTGCCGGCCGATCCGTCGAAGAACCCGCACCTGCAGGCGGCGCTGCAAGCCACTCCCCCCGGTGACCATGCCCGGGCGCCGCGGGCCTGGCTGGGCGAAGCCATCTCGATCAAGGATCCGGCCGCCGCCGTGTTCCACCGGCAGAGCGGCAGCAATCTGGTGATCGTCGGTCAGGACGAATCGGCCGCGATGGCCTTGCTGGCCAACAGCGTCATCAGTTTGATGGCCGATACCACGCCTGCCGCCTCCGGCCCCCACAACGGCGATTTCGCTCACCGCCGCCGCACGCCCTCCGAACCGAGCCCGGCCGACGTTCCTCCGGGGGCCCGCTGGGTCATTCTGGACGGCCTGCGCAGCGAATCGCCGTGGGCCGGTTTTTGGCAGCGACTGGCCGGCTTGCTGGACCTGAGTGCCCGGATTGCCGACGTCAACCACGCCGCCCCCGCCGTCCAGCAGTTGGCCGAACAGGTCGAGCAGCGTTTAGCCGAAGATCGCGAGGACCTGCCGCCCGTGTTCCTGCTGATCTACAATCTGGCCCGCTTTCGCGACCTGCGCAAGAGCGACGATTACCATTTCTCGTTCGAAGAGGACCGCAGTGCTGGCCCCGATCAGCAACTGGCGACGATCCTCCGGGAGGGCCCGCGTCTGGGGATCCACTCCCTGATCTGGTGCGACAATTACGCCAATCTGAGCCGTTGGCTGGATCGGCAAACGCTCCACGATCTGGCCTGGCGTGTCCTGTT
>SLEY01000273.1 GCA_007124535.1 Planctomycetaceae bacterium | reverse complement strand
TTGGCTGTCCGTTTCGAATTCATTGGCTGTCCTCCACAAGCTACCGGTGCGACAGCCAACTATAACCAGCCCCCCGAAATAATTCTTCCACACTTGCAGAAAGGATACTCATAGTTGCCTTAATCACGCTCGAATCGCTCTTCATCATCTTTCAGATCCTCATTAGCGCCTTAAGGCAGCGATCCAGACTGGGAGAGTTCTTCGCTGCGCGTTCCGGCTGCCACGAACTGTCCACGAACTCACACAACACCTCATTGTATCTTGGGCCAATGTGAGCTGCACCTTGCGGCAGCATCTCACGATGCATCCTTTTCCTGCCCTTTCTGCGGATCACATTGAAGATGTGTTCTTTAGGATTATCCAATTCATCGGGGTGCGTCGAAAAGTTCGCCATAGGAATTCCAATGAATTCAGCCCAAGCTTCTCGATCTGCTATTATCCAGGATTCCACCTCTCTTACAGCTATTCTAAAGATGCAATGGAGCGGAAGAACTATATCATTATTATTCGGAATCGCAAACCAGCTGCGCAAAAGAGAACCGGCGCATTCGGCAGCATCAAGATCCGTCAATATGAACACATGAATACCGACTCTTGCCATCTCCAAGAATGCTTTGCATTTGTTCTTAATCGCGCCATATCCTCCCGTAACTGCGGGGAAGCCGTCCATAAAAACAAGGGGGTGCTCCAATTCTGCATTCCGTGCCGCCACAAGCTTACGGGCGACGGCGGCACTGGGAGCATCTTCTACGTAGGAATAGCAGTATACCGCTTCCAAATCAAATCACCTCCACTGTTGTTCCCGTTTGTGGAAGCAGGACGTCGGCGGCGGAGAGTCCAGCCCGCATTGCCTCGATATCAGCGTTCGACGGCGAAACAACCTGCGTCGCTTCACCACCTTGCCCCGGCTTAAGCATCAGGAAGTTGCCGTCGATGCTTTTGTTTGACAGCATCACTTCACTGTGAGTGCTTACAAGTATCTGACCGCCAGACCTCTTTCTTCGCTGCCTACAACTATGAAACAGGCCGGGAATCTGCTCGACGACAGCTTTATGCAAAGACAACTCTGGTTCCTCTAAGAGAATCAACGTACTGGTCGAAAGCAGGGTCCATAACATTGCGATCAGCCGTAATGTACCATCGGAAAACTGGTCCTCTCTCTGCCACCCAGCATTGGGTCTCCAGTGATTATAGAGCATCTCAAGGTGTGGTCTGCCAGTTACCTTGTCTTTAGCGAATTGAAGCTGCTCCAGATTTGGAATGGCCTTCAAGAGAATCTCCTCGATCGTGCGAAGGCGAGAGTCGCGAGTGCGTTTTGGCATGTCCGCGATTTCTTCTAATAACCCTTGCCCAAACGGATCGGATTCCAAGTGCCGGAGTGATAGTTGGTCGCTGAATTTCAGAAGTTGTGGTACAAGATGCAGGTAGAGGACACCGGAGAAAAAACTCGATATTCCGCGAAAATCGCGATTCATGTTGATTTGCTCTAAGTGAGTCTGGATCAGCCTTTCCGGGTCCGCCTCGTCATCCTGATCAGGACGGGAAATCAACTGCCTGCACTTACTCCAGGCCGTTTCTCTGGATACGATGGGACGATGTTGTCCTCTCTCCTCAATATTAATCCATAATTCATAGCGCCAATCTGGTGGTTCCTCAGTGTTGTCAAGATCTTCTCGCAACTCGAATTCCAGCTCTATTCTCGGCTGCCTGCGCGCTGCTAAGCTTCGTATCTTTTTTAGCCCTCCTCGCGAATCGATAGCCTGCTGCAGGCCACCGCCCTTGGGATTTACAACGTCTCTCATGAAGCGAAATATATCTAGCAAGTTAGACTTTCCGGAGGCGTTCGGGCCTATTATATAGACCGTTTCTCTGAGGCCAACATTGACGTTGGTAAAGTTCCGCCAGTTTCTTATTCTTAGGTTAGACACGTACACACTAGTTCTCCGTTGTTAGTCTCAAACATGCCATCTCGCCGAACGACCAGCATCCCCGGGTCGCCGCCAGTAACGCACCAACGGGTCCGACCCGATTTCGCGGCGGTTAGCTTTAGTCGCCGGTCATGATAAATACATATTGTGGTTAAACAGCACGCCGTGGGATCAGGCCCGGAACGTTCAGGTTTCGATTCCGCCAGCTTCCGACGATTGCCGTCCAAGTGGGTGGACGGGTACCGGAAGCCAGCGGGTTAGAAACGAGTTGAACTGAACCGCGGAGCTGGAAGCGGCTATGGGGTTTGTTTGCCGCGACCGGGCCGCCAGGCCCGATTGTAACCCGCCGCGACAGGCAGATACAACCCTCCCGGTGCGGGGTGGTAATGCGAGGCCGTGCGTCCCAACGTTGGGCGGCGAGTCGATTCTTGCACGTTATTGCTGCGCAATCATGGAGCGGGTTGCGGCAGGCCTTCCGGGGGGAGGACGGCGAAGTTGTCGAACCAGAACTCCTGGCCCCGATCTTCGCGCCAATCCGTCTGGAACTGGAATCGCGCCAGATATTGCAGCTCGGGATCGGTTTCCCGGGCTTGGCGGACGTCCAGGCGGATCGTGTGCCATTGTCCATCGTCGTGGAGTGTGGGGCCGGCGTCCGGGCGATGTTCCGGCGTGCTGGCCAGCACGAAACGGTGCGGCCGCTCCTGGCGGGGGAAAGCCTCGACAACCAGGCCTACCGGCACGCCCTCGGGGATCCGGTACTCCAAGCGGATTTGCGGATAGCGATCGATGTCCCACTCGCCGGGGGCGAACTGGGCCGCCGTGCGATTCTGCTTGTTCGCATCGTAGAACAACCGCATACACTGGCCCTCACCGTCCGGGCGTGCCACGTGCGCGTAGCCGGTCTGATGCCCCCGGTAGAATTTGAACTGATATCCCCACACGCGCTTCCGCGTCGCCTCTTCAAAATCCGCCTGGATCAGCGGTTCCGCCGGATCGTCCGGCTCCGCCACTCGCACGAACAGGGCGTCCACCGCTCGACTCCCATCGGCAAAGTTCGCCCGGACCGTCACCCCGAAGTGTCCTGCGTGCGGATAGGTGTGTTGCGGATCGGCCTGGTCCGAGAACGTACCGTCTTCGAAATCCCAGCTCACGGATTCGAGGGTCTTTCCCAGGGTGTCCAGAGAAAACTGGATGGGCTGACCGGGCTCCGGTTCGGCGGGCCGGGCCACGGCGATGACCCGCGTGGGATGGGATTCGCCGAACTCATAAGCGCCCAGATCCGGCGCCTCGCCCGTCCACGGCAGACTGACCGCCATCCCATCCTGCCAGCTCATGTCTCGGTCCAAATGCAAAATCGCCGGCTGATGGTAACGCAGTTCGACGCGTTCGATTCGTGCCAGGTTGTCTCCGCGGCCGAGCGCGATCACATCGCCCTGTTCTCCGGCGATGCCGAATCCATCGTAGAAACCGCGGCCGTCGTTTACCGCCAGCTGGCGTCCGGAGCCGTTGCCGACCGCGTGCGCCAAGGGCGCCCCGGCATCGATGGCCGGGCTGTCCGGGCCCAGCCGGTAATCACGCTCCGCCGCCGCCAGAAATCGCGGGTCGGCATCGAAGTTGCCGTGGAATTCGGACCAGAAACCGCCCGTCGTCGGCGTGTTCCGGTTGGCCTCCTCGGCCGTCCACCAAGCCGAACCGTAACGGATCACGGGCCGATCCGGTTGGTTGCCGCGGAACAGATTGTGGACAAAGCGGTTATCGCGGCTGATCCCCTCCGCACGCGTCAGCTGGATGCCGCCGCCCGTCCGGTCGTTGCGATAGAAAATGTTGTTCTGGAACACATTGGAACTGACCACGATCCCGCTCAACCGCCAGGCCTCGCCCACGTTATCCACGAACGTATTGTGGTAGAAGCGCGAGTTCCGCGTGCCGAAGGGGCCGCGAAATCGGCCCGTGGGAGAAACTCCCTGCCAGATATAGCTGCCCATGTTCAGCGGAGCCCCCAGATTGCCGTAGACCCGGTTGTAGCGGAAAATGCCGTCATCCCAAAACGAATGGGCTCGGCTGGAAGCCGAACCGCCACTGTCCCGCGCGCGGGTGATGATGTTGCCTTCCCAAAGAACTCGGCCCAGCGAGTAGGTGATGTAATTGCGCCCCCATTCCGCCCGAAACACGTTCGCCCGCATCACCACATGATTGCAGTAGTTCAGCGTGAACGGACTGTGCCCGATCCGCGTGAACGAATTGCCCTCGACCAGGATCCGATCGCACTCCTCCAACCACATCATGTCGCCCATCACCCGATCGGCGCAAAACAGATTGTCCAGCAACCGCACCTGCGTGCTGTGCGTGATCGAAATGGGCCGCCGCGTTCGCCGCATCTTGCACCCGCGGATCGTCAGATGGTGGCAGTCCGTGGCGTTCATCCAGCCGGACTGCTCGTGGCCGTCCAGGAAGAAACCGTCGATGATGATGTGCTGGTGACCGTCCAAGGCGATCAGCGGCGAACCATCCTCGGGCACCAAGCGGGCGGCCCAGGACTCGGCCGAACGGTAAGTGATCGGCGCATCCGCCGCACCGCGATGGGCCGGGGCGAGCGTGCCGGCATACTCGCCCGGCAGGAACACCGCCGTATCCCCGGGCTGGAGAGCCGCATTCACTCGGCTCACACTCCGCCAAGGGCGCTCGCGATCCCCCACCGCTTCATCGTCCCCGGAGGGGCACACGTAGTACTCCGCCGCCCCAGCCGGAACCGACCCGACAACCGAACCAATGGCCCAACTCGCAGCCACCACCAGCGCGCGCAATCCGAAACCAATCGCTTCCACTCCCGGCATTCGCCAGAAAAGATCCTAGATCGATCCTTCAACAGAGCCGACGAGAAAACGTCTGTCAACCCTGGCGATTCACCCGCTCGATCGGGGTCGATGCCGCGGCCGATGGGGGCGGCGATCCTGCGCCAATGGTGATCGGCGGGGGGGTCGGCGAACGGGACGGATCAACGGGGACCGCAACAAACTCGGTCTGGACGTGGCGCTGGAGGCCCTCCGGGACTGCTGGAAGAAGCGTCGAGCCACGATGGACGAACTGTGGCAAGCGGCCAAGATCTGCCGGGTGGCCAACGTCATGCGACCCTACCTGGAGTCGCTGACATGACCACGGAGAAGCCCCGCAACTTGGCGGCGTCCGTGCGCCAGCGACTGATGAATCTGGCCGTCGCACCACAGCGGTTGGTTCAGAAAGCGGTTGCCATTCTAATGGCCTTCGCGGGCGCGATCAATCGGACCCGGGTCAATGGCACGTTGCCGGGCAGCCGGATGGTTTTCGTCTGGACAGGCGACGGGCCACCAAAGCGTGACGAACCAGCCGCCGCAGGGGAGCAGCGACGTCGGGCGGATTTACAAGGGACAAATAGGAGACAATTTCTACCGCGCGCGGTAGGGTTGCCTGATTCCGGCCCCCGCCCCGACGGGGGCCGCAGTGCGCCGATTTCCCGCTTTCGAGGGCCCCAACCGTTGACACGGTGCCCGCAGGCTTTAGAATTTCCCCAAGAAGATAAGCCTGATTGACCGCAGGAGGAAGGGGTTGCCGCCCGATTGCAGGTTTCTCGCCCGATTCTGCAAAACTGTCGGGGCCCTCGTCTCGTCTTGTTGTTGGAACCGCACAATCGCCGTCCTGCTCAGGAGAAACCGTGATCATGAAACGCTGGACCCCCCTGCTTGTCTTCCCGCTGCTTATGGCGGGCTTGGCCGTACTTTCAGGCAGTCCGCGCGAGCCGGTATCGCGTGAACAGCAGTGGAAACACGTCGAGGAGGCCGTCGGAAAGGGGCTGCCGAGAACTGCGATGGAACATCTGGAACCGTTGATCGAAGAGGCCTTGCGGGACGAGGCGTACGCCGAAGCCATCCGCGCGATCGGCCAGAAGATCGCCCTGGAAGGCAACATCCAGGGCAACAAACCGGAAGAGAAGATCGTCCTGCTGGAGCAAGAGATGGCCGAATTGCCGGCGGAGGTCCAGCCGGTGCTGCGATCGATCCTGGCGAATTGGTACTGGCATTTCTTCCAGCGGAATCGACGGCGGTTCCTGCAGCGGACGGAGACGGCGGAACCGCCGGGCGAGGATATCACGACTTGGGATCTGCCCCGGATCTTCGCCGAGATCGACCGGCATTTCACAGCCGCGCTCGAGGCGGAGACCCTGCTGCGATCAACCCCGATCGAGGAGTATGACGCACTCTTGGAAAAGGGGACGATTCCGGACCGTTACCGTCCGACCTTGTACGATTTCGTCGTGGCCAATGCGTTGGAGTTCTACAGCAGCGGCGAGCAGGCGGCGGCCAAACCGCAGGATGCGTTCGTTTTGTCCGCGGACAGTCCGATCTTTGCCCGCGGCGAGGAGTTTCTGGCCTGGCAGGTCGACACGACGGATACGGATTCGCCGCTGTACAAAGCGATTGGGCTGTACCAAGCCGTGCTGGCTTTTCACCGCGAGGCGGAGAACGAGGACGCTTGGATCGATTGGGACCTGGACCGCCTCCGTTTCGGGTACAACCACGCGTTGGGCGAGGAGAAGCAGGCACGCTACAAAGCGGCCCTCCGCCGTTATGTCGAACGCTGGGGGGAACACGAGAATTCGGCCCGCGCCCGGTATGCTTGGGCGGGGGTGCTGCGGGACGAGGGCGAACTGGTCGAAGCCCACCGGATGGCGGGGCAGGGGTACCGGCAATTTCCCGACAGTCCGGGCGGTCGGCAATGCTATAACCTGATGCGGGAAATCGAAGAACCGTCCGCCTCGGCGACCACCGAACGGGTCTGGAACGCGCCCTGGCCGACGATCCAGGTCGAATACCGCAATGTGACGGAGGTCCATTTCCGGATGGTGTCCCGGGATTGGC
>SLEY01000373.1 GCA_007124535.1 Planctomycetaceae bacterium | reverse complement strand
TTTTTGGATGGGCCGCGGTGGCCGCGATGGCGATGAGCGCCGTCCTGGTCGGCTCGCGGCCGGTGGAGGCGGGACATCGTTATGCCGCCACCACCAGCGCCCCCGTGACGACCAGCGCGCCGGTGACGACCAGCGCCCGCGTCGTCCGCCACGTGCCGGTGACCACCAGCGCCCCGATTACTACCAGCGCGCCGGTGACCACCAGCGCCCCGGTCACGACCAGCGCGCCGGTCACGACCAGCGCCCCCCGCCGAGTGGTAGCGCGGCACCCTCGCCATCGCGTGGCGGTGACCACCAGTGCCCCAATCACCACCAGTGCGCCGGTCACGACGAGTGCCCCGGTGACCACCAGTGCGCCGGTCCGCGTCCATCGTCCCGTGACGACCAGTGCGCCGGTGACCACCAGCGCGCCGGTTCGCGTGTATCGTCCGGTGACCACCAGTGCCCCGGTCACGACCAGTGCCCCAGTGACGACGAGCGCTCCGGTCACGACGAGTGCCCCGCGGATTCGTCACCGTTGCCACACGCTGCATCGTCCGGTGACCACCAGTGCCCCGGTTCACGTGTACTATCACGCGCCGGTGACGACCAGCGCGCCGGTCCGCTATTACTCGGGTGTGGTGCAGAAGGATGAGCCGGTTTACGAGGAGGAGGTCGTGGATCCTCCGGCTGATGAGGAACCGAACGATTAGATGGGTCTTTCCGACTTGATTTCCAAGTCCCTTCACCGAAGCGTCCCGATCGGGCCTCCTTGCGAGGCCCGATTTTTTTCGATGCTCCGCTTCACGGAGGATTTGGAGTTGGCATCGTTCCGACGCTTCCGCGTGGGAACGCAAGGTCGGACGCTTCGCGTCCCATGAACGGAACAGTATCAACTGAAAACGATGCAGGAGTTTCATGTGGAAAAGTGGAAAAGACGCAAAGCGTCTAAACCGTGCGTTCCCACGCGGAAGCGTGGGAACGATGCATAGAAGAATCGAGCTGGCGTAAAAGGAAAGCGGCGTCCGGCCGCCGCACTCCCAAGGGAAAGGGGCGGGGCAGCGGCGTCGAGAGCGGGTGAGACGGATTTCCCGGAGTTCTGATTGATGGCATCCGAAGATTCACGGACAATTTCGGCGGTTGCCGACCAGCCGAACCGCCCGGCCGCGTCACGATCATCCGCGGCAGGCGTGCGCGGGGTGGGCACGCAAGGGCAGGTGGCCCAGGTGACGGCGGCCTGCCTGATGGTGAGCGCCGCCGGGATCGCCGCGGGATTGGGCGGATTATGGGCGGAGCCCTGGCGAATCGCGCTGACGTGGCTGTTGGTGGTGGTCGCCCTCTGTCTGGCCCCCGCAAGGCGTTCCGAGTCGCCGGTGCGGAAACGCCGGATGGGGCTGGCAGCCGGAGGGCTCGGGCTGCTGATCTTGCCGGTCGGATTTTTGCGTGGCGAGTTGCACGAGGTGCTGCTGGTCACCGTGGCGGCCGCCTGGCTGGCAGCTGGTGAACCGCAAGAGGGGCGACGGCTCTGGTTGCGGGTGACCCGGGCCCTGGCGGTGTGGACGCTATTTCTGCTGGCAATTCGATTCGTGCCCGGTCTCTGGCCGATGCTGGACGCCGCGGGCCGGCGGTTGGGCCGTGGCGTCTCGCAACTGGTCGATCGGCCGCTGGAGATCGGCGTGACCTTTGCCGGACTGGAATGGCTGGTCCTGATCGGCCTGCTGTACCTTGAGAGTTGGCGTTCGGGCAGCCGCAAACTGCGACCCGCCCTGGCGCTGGCCAGTGGGTTGATCGTGGTTCACTTGGTTTATCTGGGGCTCCTGGCGCAGACGCATGACCTGCTGGCTCGGTTGCCCGAGGTGGCGGAGCCGGTGTTCGACCATCCCTACGAGCCGCCGGATTGGCGCTGGCCGGTGGCGGTGGGCACGTGGTTGCCGTGGAAGCTGCCGTTGCTGGCGATCCTGGGTCATGTGGCGATGTGGGGATTCGCTTGGCGGTGGTCCGAGGGGGCTCGGGGGCCGAGCGGTTCTTACCAGACCGCCGGCGTGTTGGGGTCGAGCGCCCCGTCGATGCGGGCCGGAGGGCTGCTGGCCGCGTCCGCGCTGGCGCTGGCGGTGGCGGCCACGTTTTGCCGCGGACCGGCGGATCTGGACGGGCGGCTGCTGCTGGCGAACGTTCGCGGCCGGATGGATTGGGAGCGTCCCCAACATGATCGTTATGGCCAGCCGGCGGCGGGCATGTTCGGCATGCTCCCTCGTCTGATCAACAGCCTGGGGGGAACGTTGCAGTTGACGGAGCAGTGGAGCGAGGACGAATTGGCGGCAGCCGATGCGGTGCTCTTGCTGCATCCGTGCACCTCGATTTCCCCGGACCAGCGGGAGCGGATCCTCGGCTACGTGCGGAGGGGCGGGTCGCTGTTGCTGGCGGCCGAGCCTTACCAGGGTTTTGGTCCGGTGATCAGCGGTCACGAAGCGCTGCTGGCCGCGACGGCGATCCGGGTGCGGCGCGATGTGGCGGCGTCCCCCACCGGGCCTTGGCAACCGCCCGGGATGCTGTGGGCGGAGCATCCGGGCGCCGCCGCCTGGCCGATTCAGCGCACCGGGGCTTTTGACAGTTTCGGTTCGTCGCTGGCGCTCCGCTGGCCCGCACGCCCCCTGCTGGTGGGCCGCTGGGGCTGGAGCAATCCGGGCAGCGATGCCGCACGGACCGGCGTCCGGCGTTTCGAACCGGGCGAACGTTTGGGGGATTTGGTGCTGGCTGCCGAACAGCGATACGGCCGGGGCCGGATCGTGGTGCTGGGCAACAGTTTCAGTCTGACCAACGAAGGCGGCGTGCGCGGCTACGGGCTCAGCGGCCGGCTGCTGCAGTATCTGACCGCGCCGCCCCGCGGCCCGCAGACGGCTCCCCGCCAGTTGCTGACGCTGGCCCTGCTGGTCGCCACCGGGGTGCTGCTGGTCCGCCATCCCGCCCCGGAACACCTGGGGGCCATGGCGATGGTCCTGGCACTGGCCTTGCCCGCCGGACAGCAATTCCGCCGCCATCAGACGCGAGTGGTCCCCGATGGCAATTTGCTGACCGCGGAACCGCTCAGTCGGCTGGTCTACCTGGACGCCGCGCATTCGCCGGCATTCAGCGACGGCCAATGGTCGCCGGACGGCATCAACGGTTTGGCACTGACGTTGATGCGCAGCGATTTGATGCCCCTGGCGATGCCCCGGGTGACGGGCGAGCGTCTGGCGGGAGCCGGCATGTTCGTTGCCATTGCGCCGTCGCGCGGCTACTCGGGGGCTGTTCAGCGTAAATTGCAGGAATTCGTGCAGCGTGGGGGGGTGCTGATTTGCATGGTGGGAGCGGAAGAGGCGGCGGCCTCCGCTCCGCTACTGGCCCGCTTCGGATTCCGGGTCCCCCGGTCGCCCGTGCCGACCGGGGGCGATTGGAAGGAACCGGAGCCGCTGGGACACATGCGGTCGATGTACATGGACGTGCATCCGGTGGAGGGGGAGCCTTATCAGGTGGGCTTGGTTCTCTACGCCGGTTGGCCGGTCCAAATGCTTCGCGACGACGGCGAGGTGCTGGCCTACGGTGCGGACGAACGTCCGGTGGCGGTGATGCGGCAGGTGGGTCGGGGCCGGGTCGTGGTGATTGGGGACAGTCATTTCGCATTGAACAAGAACCTGGAATCCAGCGGGGGCGAGCCTTTGGACGGGGCCTACGAGAATGCGCATTTTTGGCGCTGGCTGCTCAGCCGCCTGCTGGAGCAGGGCGAGTGGATCCCGCCTCCGCCCGGATATCAAGCACCGGATTTCGCCGCGGGTGAGGAGGGTCCCTGATGACGCGTGTGTGGATCGGCACGGCGCTTCTGGCCGGCTCCTGGTTGTTTTCCGTGCATTATTTCGCGCCCGCCCGCCCGCTGGCCGGAGGGCTGGCGGTCCTGGTGGCCACGATCCTGCTGTCCGTGGTCCGCGTGCCGCGCCCTTCGCCCGCCGTGGTGTTGGCCGGCCTGGTATTGGCTTTGTTCTCCGCCTGGAGTTTGCCGGGAGCCGGCCGGGCGATCGCCCTGCTGCTGGCTGCCGGACTGGCCGTCCAGGCGTTGCCGACGCCCCGGAGTTGGCCGCGGGTTTGGGGCCGGGGCGCGCTGGTCGCCTCGCTGATCCTGATGGTGCAAGCCGTCGCCCTGCACGCCTATGCCGTGTTCACGGCGCGGCGGCACGAGTTGCCCCCGCCGTTGCCGGAATTGGTCGCCCGGGTCACCCGGATGATGGGTTTTGATGCCACTGTCCAAGGCGCCGTCGTGCACCTGCGATCCGGCGAGGACCCCCAACGGATCGCCGCCACCTGGGAACTGCTGTTCGATCCGGCCAGCCTGTTGTTCCTGACGGGCGGCCTGACGGTGTTGGCGCTGCTAACGCCTGCCCGCCTGCCGGCCGGTCGGCGGTTTGCAGCGTGGCGCGGGGCCGCCACGCGATTGGCTGCGGCCCTGCTGATTTGGCTGCCCCTGCGCATGGCCCTGATGATCGGTTTGTTGAGCCATCGCACGTTGATCGCGGATTTCTTCACCGCACCCAACGTGGGCGACGTGTTCGTCAACAGCGGGCTGCATGTGCTGCTGCTGAGTGGATTGGTGCTGTTGGCCGCCCGTCTCGCGGGCCGCATCCCCGCCGACCCTGCAACCCGGGGGCCGGCAGACCGGTTCGGCGGCGAGCCGCCGGTCCACCCGGCTCGCGTTCCGGAATCCGGAGGCTCGGGGATGGCGACGGCCGCCCGCCGCACGTTGCTCCGTGTGACGCTCTCCATCGTTGCGGGAACCGTGATCGTGGGTGGACTGTACCGTGGGGACCCCGTGGGGCGGCCGGCGAGCGGGCGCGTGATGTTCGTCGAACGGCATTCGACCTGGGAGCCGACGACCGAGCCCTATGGCACGGAAATCTATGGCGAAGCCGGCTCGTACAACTATGCGGCCATCTACGACTACAGCGGCCAGTTCTTCGAAATGTCGCGGTTGTTGGAGCACGAGGCCATCGACCGGAGCACGCTGGAAAAGTGCGATGTGCTGATCATCAAAACCCCCACCGCTCGTTACTCGGAGGACGAGGTGCAGGCGGTCGTGGAGTTTGTCGAGCGGGGTGGCGGGTTGCTGATGATCGGCGACCATACGAACGTCTTCAATATGAGCACCTATTTGAACGACCTTGCCCGCCCGTTCGGTTTCACGTTTCGAAACGATCTGCTGTTCAGCGTCTCTTCGCCCTACACCCAAGATTACACCCCGCCCCAGCCCGCTCATCCGGCCTTGCAGCACCTGCCGCCGCTGACCTTCGCCGTCTCCTGCTCGATCGATCCGGCGTGGAGTGTCGGTCGCATGGTGATCCACACTTCGGGCTTGTGGAACCTGCCGCCCGACTACAACGCGTCGAACTATCATCCTCAGGCGGAATACCAGCCCGAGATGCAGTACGGCGCCTGGTGTCAGGTGTGGGCGCGGCGATACGGCGCGGGCCGCGTGCTGGCCTTTTCCGATTCGACCCTGTTTTCGAATTTCTGTACGTTCCAGCCGGGCAAGGCCGAGTTGTTCGTGGGCATGGTCCAGTGGCTGAACCATCGCAATTGGCTGGCCAACCGGCCGCTGGCCTGGCTGCTGGTCACGGGGGGCGTGCTGGCCGGCGGCGTTCTGCTCGCAACCGGTGTGCGTTCCGCACTCCCGATCGCCGGCAGCCTCTGGCTGATCATGGCTGCCTTGCTGACCGGTTGGTCGATCGCCGCCCTGATGGTCCAGGCTGCGCACCGGCAGGCCATGCCGTGGCCTCCCGCGGTCCGCCCGCTGACCCACGTGGTGATCGACCGCGAATTATCCGAGGTGCCCCTGTTCACCGGCGCCTTTGCCGACGATCCCGACGGATTGGGGTACGGGCTGCTGGAACAGTGGATTCCCCGCTTGCGAAATTACCTGTCCCGGCAGGAGGGAGACGAGGTCTTCCAGGGGGATGCCTTGGTCGTGATCTGCCCCACCCGCTCGGTCAGCGAGGCGTACCAGCGGCAATTGGAGCGTTTCGTCGCCGGCGGTGGCCATCTGTTGGTGATCGATTCTCCCGATGGGGCCGGTTCGACGGCCAACAGCCTGCTATGGCCGTTCGGCTTGAGTGCCGACTACGGCGTGGCCCTGGACGAGCAAGCTCGGCTGACGGTACTCGGCGAGCAAGCCACGGTGCCTTGCCCGGCAGCTGTCCCGATATGGGGTGGCGAGCCCATCGCCTGGGTCGGCGACCTGCCCGTGGCCGCTCAAGTAGAATACCAGCAGGGACGCGTGACGGCGCTCGGCGTGGGGATGCTGTTCAATGACGCCGCGATGGGTTTCCATTGGTTGGCCGAGCCGGACGAAGCGATGCGGGAGCGCTACGACGTGCTGTACGCCCTGCTGCGACGGGCCTTGCCAACCGAACCCGCAGCCACCCCTCGCCCGTGAACCATCGCGCCGGTAGCATGTTCAGGGAGCGAATCACGGGAGCAAGCAGGAATGGGACACTGATGGCACGAGTTCTTTTGGCCATGTCGGGCGGGGTCGACAGCAGCGTTGCCGCGCACCTGCTGCAGCGCGAGGGATACGAGGTGTGGGGCGTATTCATGGAGCAGGGCGTACCTTGTCGAGCCGCGGATCAGGCTCCCGCCGCGGGGAAGGACCCGGATACGGATGTGGATACCGATACCGATACCGATACGGATACGGGCATGGATGCCGGAGCCGGAGCGGCCGATGCGGTGGGGGCTGACGCCGCCTTCTCCGGGCAAAGCGGCACGCGGACGCCGGAAGCGGACGACGCGCGGTGGGTTGCCCAGCGGCTGGGTTTTCCGTTACACGTGTTGGATGTGCGTCCCGTGATCGCCCGGGTGATCGACTATTTCGTGGACGAA
>SLEY01000258.1 GCA_007124535.1 Planctomycetaceae bacterium | reverse complement strand
TCGTCATCCGGGTAGTCCTCCTGTTGGGGGTCCCATCGCAACTTGCGGCCCAGCAGCATGGCATGGTTGGCCATGTGACAGGTGGTGAGGGTGCGGTGGTGTGAAAACACGTCCGATACCGGTTCCTTCCGCTCGCGAACGCAATCGAAGAAGTTGCCCATGTGGCCGGAGAAGGGCATGCCCTTGTACAACTTGGCCGTCTCTTCGTTCAGCCACTGGCGATCCTCGTCCGTCAGTTCTTCGATCGGGCGGCCGGTCAAACGGCCGCGATTCACGAAGATGCGTCCCCGATCGCCTTCGAACCAGACCCCGTTGTCCGGCCCATGCTGGATGACGATCTCGGCGCCGTCGGCAAAGGAAGCGGTGACACGATACGTGACGGCCGTGTTGTAGCCGTTGGGCAGGGTCTGCTCGCCGGCAAAAAAGGCGACCGAATCGAAGTCGTCCGGGATGTTCGGCAGATCGCCCTCGCCCTCGATCTCCAAGGGCCCGGTCATCTCGTGCCCCAGGCCCCACTGAGCGATATCCACATGATGGGCGCCCCAATCCGTCATCTTGCCCCCGGAATACTCCAGCCACCAGCGGAAACTGCCATGACAGCGCTGCCGCGTGTAGGGAACCACCGGGCATTGGCCCAGCCAGTTATCCCAGTCCAGGTGATCGGGCGGGTCGCTCGTTTCGAACGGGCCGCCCCGCGGACCGGCGCCCAACGAACAGGTCGCCGTCAGCGGTTTCCCCAAACGGCCACTTCGCGCCAACGCCACGGCGGTCAAGAACCGCCCCCGATCGCTGCGCTGTTGCGAGCCGACTTGAAACACGGCGCCCGTCTCCCGGACCACCCGGCAAATCAATTGGCCTTCCTCAATCGTCAGCGTCAACGGCTTCTCGCAATACACGTCCTTGCCCGCTTGCATGGCTTCGATCGCGATCTTCGTGTGCCAGTGATCCGGCGTGCCGATGGTCACGACCTGGATGTCGTCCCGATCCAGCAATCGCCGATAATCCTGATAAACCTGGCAACGGCCCTCGTACCGTTCCGCGAAGCCTTGGGCGCGTTGGAGGTCCACGTCCGCGCAGGCCCGCATCTCGCCCTGATTGCCAGCCCGGTGGCCGATGCCGGACCCCATCCCGCCCGTACCGATGGCTCCGACTCCCAGCCGGTCGTTCGCCGATTCGGCCCGGACCATCCGGGTGGTGAACACGTACGGAATCGCGCCCCCCATCGCCAGGATGCCGGCGGATTGTTTCAGAAAAACGCGTCGAGTGGAATGCTGCTTCACCATGGCTCTCCGTCCTTCGCTGAATGTGCCCTTGGAAACCCGGGTTCTTCGAACCCCGGACCGCCCTATCAAAACCGCCATCGTACCAGTAAGGCTGTTGAAAAGAAATCATCCCCGATGCATCCGCCGATAGTTCTCCAGCGAAACACAGAAGGGGCCAGGGTCTGTGCGAGACCAGAACCCCGTCGCTCGATTCCGCAATTCGTTTCGAAGAAAGGGTTCCTGCCATGTTAAGACACGTTGCCTCGTTTGGTCCGACCAGCGTTTGTCCGGTTCTTTTTGGGGTAGTTCTTGCAACGGCCGCGTGGGGCGCTTCGTCGTCCCGGAGGTCCTCGAACGATTCGGATTTCGAACCGGTCATCGAATCGTCGATGCCCGAGGGGTTTCCGCCCTACACTCCAGTGGGTAAAGTCGAGGTCAAGGAGTATCCGGCGTACCGCAAAGCCGAGGCGGCGGGCCGGATTGCCTTTTGGACCTTGTTCCGGCATATCTCCCAAGCCGACATCTCGATGACGGCCCCCGTGGAAATGACGTACCAGGAAGACGGTCCTCCTGTGGGCCGCGAGCAGGCCATGGCATTTCTCTACGGCGATCCCACGCTGGGTACTCCCGGTCGCCAGGGTGGTGTGGACGTCTCGGACGTGCCTCCGATGCGTGTGGTCAGTATCGGGGTCCGGGGCGCCCGCACGAACGCGGCCGTTTCCACCGCCCATAACCGCTTGCTGGATTGGCTGGGCGAACACGCGGAACAGTACCAGCAGGATGGTCCTGTGCGGGTCCTGGGGTACAATAGCCCCTTCGTCCCGCGGGATCGGCAGTTCTTCGAGGTGCAGATCCCGATCCGCGATCGGTCGGCGAATGCACCCGGCGCCTGATGACGGCTTGGGGTTCAAGACTGAGTCGGCCCTTTTTGAATCTTCTCCAGTTCAGGGGGTTCGGTATGTTCTACGTCAAACTGTACTTGTGCACGCTGGTCGCGTTTTTTGCTATCGACATGATCTGGTTAGGAGTGGTGGCCCGGGGCTTTTACCAGCGGCAGTTGGAGGGGATGCTTCGCGAAACTCCCCTGTGGTCGGCGGCGATCGTCTTCTACCTCCTGTTCATCTTGGGGTTGCTCGTCTTTGTCATCGTACCCGGGCTGCAAGCCGGTTCGGCCCGGAAAGTACTGATCTTGGGCGCCTTCTTCGGACTGATCACTTACGCCACCTACGACCTGACCAATCTGGCCACGTTGAAGAATTGGCCCCTTCCGATGACCATCGTGGATCTGATCTGGGGGAGCCTGCTGGGCATGTCGGTCAGTTACCTGGGCTTTGTGGCGGGTAAGTACCTGTGATTTTCGGCACGCGAGGTCCCCTGGTCCCCCGCATCAGCCGGTCGGTTTGTGATCCGGCTAAGACGACCAGGCAGAAATCGCCATTGTTTCGATTCGGGCCAGTCGGTACGCTGGCGTTCCACTCATCTCACCGATATGTTTCCGCTGTTTTTTGGATTTACATACCACCCGAAGGATGTGTTTGTCGGGTGGTGAGGTACCCGAGGGAGCGCTGTGTCTCGGTCTATCGATTCGCGTCAACCGGCCAAAACGCGACGCCCCGTGGCGGTGCCCGAGAGTGTGGCCGTGCGCCGCTTGTTGGCCCTGGTCGACTTGGGACTCGCAGGTGTCGTCTTCCTTGCCCCCTTGTTTATGGGGGGGCGATATGAAATCGGACGCTTGGTATACGTGCTTTGCGTGTCAATCGCGGCATGCGGTTGGGCTGGCCATCAGTGGCTGAGCAAGAAACCCCACTGGAGGTGGTCCGGTGCGGAGCCGTTGCTGTTGGGGGCCTTGGTTCTGTTAAGTTTACAACTGACGCCCCTGCCTCCGACCCTGTTGCAGCGTATTTCGCCGGAGGTCCCACGCCTGTTGCCGCTCTGGAATGCCACCCCAGAAGAGGAATCCACTTTAGGGGGTTGGCAAAATGTGACCGTAGCCCCCCAGGCCACGCGTGCGGCGCTGGTGACGCTGCTGGCGCATGGCTTGCTGTTCCTGGTGGTCGTCCAACGGTTGCAGGAACGGCGGGATATCGAGCGGATGCTGCGCTGGTTGGCGTGCTCGGCGATGCTGATGGCCGTTTTGGGACTGGCCCAATTCTTGTTCGGCAATGGCCGGTTCCTCTGGGTGTACGAACATCCCTCGCGGGATACGTATGGGGTCGTCAAGGGTACTTTTCAGAACCAGAATCATTTCGCTCATTTCCTGATTCTGGGCCTCGGGCCGCTCGTGTGGTGGTTACAACGTCTCTGGGACCCGCAACCGGCCGGGAAATCGTTCCGCAGCCGCAGCTCCGACCGCCAGCAACTCGGGCGAGCCGCTCTGGTGATCGGCCTGGGTCTGGTAGGCATCGCCATTCTGCTGACATTCTCCCGGGGAGGCGTCATTGCGGCTTTTGTCGCAACGACCCTTTGCCTGAGCCTGATGATCCGCCGCGGGTTGCTGGGCGGCAAAGCCCTGCTTGCGATCGGCGGGATGACGATCGTGCTGATCGCGGCACTGGCCATTCACGGATATGAGCCTTTGGCGGCCCGGTTGAGCACACTTCGCGATTCCCAGACCCTGGACGAGATCTGTCATGGTCGCAGTGCGCTGTGGAAGGCACATCTGACAGCGATTCCGCGTTTTCTGCTGTTCGGCGCCGGCGCGGGGAGCCACCGCGATATCTATCCGACGTACCTGGAAACCGAATACACGGTTGCGTTCACGCATGCGGAGAACGGATACTTGCAGGTGCTCTTGGAAACCGGGGTTACCGGCCTGTTGCTGGCCCTGATCGCCGCCGGAATGGCTCTTGGCTGGTCAATCCGTGCATACCTGCGTTCGGCCGATCGGGCCGATGCCGCGGTCGCCACAGTGGTTTTGGCCGGGTTGGTTGCCAGTCTGGTGCATGCGGGGGGGGATTTTGTGTGGTACCTGCCCGCCTGTTTTTCGCTCACGTTGATTTTGGCCGCCTGCGGATGCCGGACCGACCAAGGGATTCGGGCCCGCGGAACTCGAAAGGCAGCCGGCCGGTCCCGCAAGCCGTCCGAGTTCGTTTTGCCGCGTTCCGCTTCGCTGGGCATCCTGCTCACGGTCGGGATCGCGGTGGCTGCCATGCTGGGGAATCGGATACCACCCGCTCGTGGAGCCCTGCATTGGGACGCCTATTTTCGCCTCTCGCTCGCCGAGCAGGCCGCCATGCGCCAGGGCGAGGAGCTTTGCACCGAGCAGGTGGCTGCGATGGGGAACCACTTGCAGCGTCTGCTGCAGGAGGAACCGAAAAACCACCTGGCACACCTGCGGCTGGCGTGGCTGTGTTTGCAGGAATTCGATGTGCGCCAGATGGACAGCGACCACCCGATGCCGCTGATCCAGATTCGCGATGCGGCCTTGGCCTCCGAGTTTCCGGACCAGCAGTCGCTGGACGCTTGGCTGACCGTCGTGTTGGGGGAGAATCGCAGTTGGTTGGACCGGGCTTTGTGGCACACCTATCAGGGCCTTCAGCGTGCGCCGCTGCACGGGGAAGGATATGTCTTTCTGGCCGAATTGGGATTCCTACGGGGGCAAAACGCGGCGGACAAACGGGTGCTGCTGCAGCAGGCCCAAACCGTTCGCCCTTACAGCTCGACGGTCATGATGGCTGCCGGAAGAGAGGCTTTTCTCGAAGGCGACGATCAGCGGGGGCTGGCCCTTTGGAAAAAAGCCTTCCAGCAGGCTCCGCAACATCGGCGGACGATTATTGAAACCCTGGCTGCCGAGATGCCGGTCGCCGTGTTTTTGGAGCAGTTTGAACCGGATCTTTCAGGGCAACGCGAGTTGTATGCTTTCTATCGCCGCCGGCAGTTGACTCCCCAGCTGCTGGAACTGGCCGTCGAATACGGCCGGGCGCTGGTGGCCGATGCGGAACAACAAACGGGTTCGGCGGCCGCCTTGCGGTGGAGCCAAGCCGCTTCCGTATACCAGACCCTGGAGGATCCCGAGCGATTCGTCGCCTGTGCAGAGCAGGCGGTGCATCACGCTCCCGATGATTTTGCCCGGCGACGGGTGTTGGCCCGGGCCTATCAGAGCAATCAGCAGTATGAACTGGCAATCCGACAGCTGAAATGGTGCCTGAGCCGGCAGCCGGGAGACCGCCAGTTGGAACAGGAATTACACGCGGTTAACCGCCTGCGCGTGGCAGGACGTCAGACTGACCGCGGTCCGCGGCACTAGGTTTCCATCATTTCCGGAAGACACAACATGACAGGTGAACTACCCCCCGCCGCTCAGCAACTGAAATCCGCCATTCAGACCCGTACCGCTCGTATCGGTGTCGTGGGATTGGGTTATGTGGGCCTTCCCCTGCTGCAAGCGTTCGTGCGGGCCGGTTTTTCGACGATCGGGTATGACGTCGACCCGGATAAGGTCGCCCGCTTGATGGCCGGAGAGAGCTATATCCAGCATGTGCCCTCCGAATGGATCGCCGACTGGCTGGCAGAGAAGCGGTTCGCCGCCACGGCGGACATGAGCCGGCTGTCCGAAGCCGATGCGATCCTGATCTGTGTCCCCACCCCGCTGAACGAGAGTCGCGATCCCGATCTGACCTATGTCCGGGCGACGGCGGAACAGATCGCTGCCCATTTGCGACCGGGGCAACTGGTAATTCTGGAGAGCACCACGTATCCGGGCACGACCCGGGATGTGATCGTTCCGCTGCTGAAGACAAGGGAACTCGAACCCGGGCAGGATTTCTTTGTAGCCTACAGTCCCGAGCGGGAAGATCCGGGAAATCAAGATTTTACGGCCAGCCGGATCCCGAAAGTCGTCGGCGGGTTGGACCCCGTCAGCTTGGAATTAGCCGACCTCCTGTATTCCCAAGCCGTGGTCCGGACCGTCGCGGTTTCCAATTGCGAAGTGGCGGAAGCCTGCAAGATCCTGGAAAACACCTATCGAGCGGTGAATATCGCCCTGGTGAACGAACTGAAGGTGCTGTTCGACCGGCTTGGCATCGACGTTTGGGAAGTGATCGACGCCGCCAAGACCAAACCGTTTGGTTTTCAAGCGTTCTACCCGGGCCCCGGACTGGGCGGCCACTGCATTCCGATCGATCCGTTCTACCTGACCTGGCTGGCTCGCCGCCACGAAATGCCCACCCGTTTCATCGAACTGGCCGGCGAAATCAATACGGCCATGCCCCGCTACGTGCTCGGGCAAGTTGCCGAAGCCCTCAACGATATGGGGAAACCCGTCCGCGACAGCCGGATCGGCATCCTGGGAATCGCCTATAAACGCGATATCGATGATCCCCGCGAAAGCCCGTCGTTCAAACTGATCGAGTTGCTCGTCGCTCGCGGAGCCGTGGTCAGCTACAACGATCCCCATATCCCCCGTCTGCCGGCGATGCGCCACTACCAAGTGCCGCCACTGACCAGCCAACCCCTGACGCCCGAGTATCTGGCGGCCCAGGACGGCGTCCTGATCGCGACGGATCATTCCCGTTACGATTGGGAGTTCGTCGCCCGTCATGCTCCGATGATCGTCGATACGCGCAACGCCACTCGCCATATACGCCATCCGCAAGCGCGAATCTACCGAGCTTGACCTGCGAGGTCATGACGGTCAGTCCGTCCC
>SLEY01000338.1 GCA_007124535.1 Planctomycetaceae bacterium | reverse complement strand
CGGCCTTGTTCAACGGCAAGTCCATGACGACCGGATCGGGCAGTACCGCGCGGTCGACGGGCAGGGCGTGACCATCGGTCACACCGTCCAGCAGGATCACGCCGGCTCGCTCGGCAAGCGAGTCAGCCGGAGCACCGATCACCTCGTCCGCCGCTACGGTGGTTAACGTGGATAACACGACCAGCATCGCACTGGCCAGCATCGCCGATCTCACCACCCAGCCGCGGCGGTTCCGGTGGAAATCCCTACCGCCCCGCAACGTTCGGGCCTTCATGGCGGCTCCCTCAATCTTCGGCCGGAATCTGCTCGAAATAGAACACACCCTTCTTGTTGGCCGTGGCAATGTCCAGCAGGCCGTTGCCGGTCATGTCCACCACCTCAAAGTGCATGCCCACGCCGCTGTCATCGTCGATGACGTGCCGGGTCCAAACCGGCTGGCCCTCCTCGTGCTGCAGTTCGTACCAGCAGAGCAGGGCCGGGTCGTCCGCGCCGGGATCGTTCCCGTTGTGCGCGTAGTAGCGCTTGCCGGTGACGAAATCCATCCGGCCGTTGCCATTGATGTCCGCCAGCACCACCGCGTGGGTTTGCGAGAAGCTGCGGTCGATTTCGTGCGTGACCCAGCCCTCCTCCGTCTGCTGATGCCACCAGATCCCGTACTGGTGTGCACTGGTGGTCAGCACATCCGGGCGGCCGTCGCCATCAAAGTCGTAGACCAGCATCTGCGCGCATGGGGGTCCGAAATCGACGCGATGGAATGTCCAGGGCACCTGCGTGCGATCCTCGGGAGCCTCCCACCAGCCTTCCCGCACCAGGATGTCCAGCCGGCCATTGCCATTCACATCACCGACACCGAAGCCGTGATAGTAGCGGCCGATGCGGGGATCGTCGGGCCCCGAGACGATCACCGTTTCCCACGGTTCGGTGGGATCCTCACCCGGTCGGGCCCACCCCATCTCGGGAACGCCGGCGACCAATTCCTGCTGCCCGTCCCCGGTCAGGTCGACCCACAGCGGATTCTCGCCATTGGTCACCGGAATCACGTCGTAGCGGTTCCACGCCCCGCCGGCCGCACCGGGGTTCTCGTACCAGCGGGTCTCCTGTCCGGGAAAACCGACCACCACCAAGTCATCTCGCCCGTTGCGATTCAGGTCGCTGGTGAAGCACAGGAAGGCATTGCTGTAGCCGATCACGGGGAATTCCCGGGGTTCTTCCGTCACGGGCGCCATTTCCCAGTCCGGTGCGGCGTAGTAGACGCTGCCGGCGGCGATGTCCAGCCGCCCGTTGCCGTTGAAGTCGCCCACCGTGGCCCCCTCGGATCGGAACGCGGTGTCCAATTGCGTTTTCCGGAAACGGAGGGGCCGGGACGATTCCTCCCCCGGCGCCGCCTGCCATCCGAGTAGCCCGCACGTCAACAGGACAACCAGCCGCAGACCATGTTTCGAAATGCTCATCGTTGCTCCTTCGTCTCTCGAGTTGTTCCAGGACGTCGTCTTGTGAGCTTGCAGTTTACCCGGATTCGTCGAGTGATTCCAAGTACCGCCGGGCAGGTAGGTCCAGGCTCCGCCGAAAAGATGCCCGCTGCCCTGCCCGCCCAAACCCGCAAAACCCATCCCGATCCGTTGGTCCTCCCCGTCACAATTAGCTGAACTTTACCGCCCGCCGTCGAGCATGCCACAGTTCGGCAGATCGTTTCACGCCAAACCATATAGTCTAGCGACTGATGGAAACGGTTTGAATCTGCGGGACTCCGCCCAACTTGCAGCCAAACGCCGTTGCGTCGCTTGCTTCGCACGGCGGATTGATGTACCAAGGGGGCTTGGGATTCGTTTTCGGCCCCGCGGGGTAGCGCCCGACCCCGTCGCTGCCGGCAGCCCAATTCATTCCCTTTGGTGACAATCCATCCACCCAGGAGGACGCTATGAGCATCCCCTTCCCCCGTTCGGCAATTTCTTTCATTTTTTCGCTCGTCCTGATGGCCGATCTTCCGCTGGCGGCGGACGCCCCGGGGCCGGATTCCTGGCAGGCCGGTGTGGCCTCGGTGGTGATCACCCCGCAGGAGCCGATGTGGATGGCCGGGTACGCCGCTCGCGATAAACCTTCGGAAGGCACCCTGCAGGACCTTTTTGCCAAAGCGTTGGCAATCCAGGATCCCGACGAGAATCGCGTAGTCATCGTCACCATGGACTTGATCGGCGTGCTGACCGAGTTGCGGGAGAACGTGGCGGCGCGTGTAGAGGAGAGCTACGGACTGCCGCCCGCGGCCCTGATGCTGAATGCCTCGCATACCCACTGCGGCCCCGAATACCGCCCGCGGTCCGGGCGGGAAGAGGAGGCTCGCGCCTATCAGGCGTTTCTCGAAGAGACGCTCGTGACGCTGGTCGGTCAGGCCCTGGACCAGCTGGCGCCGGCCGATTTGGCCTGCAGCCGGGCGCGCGCCGGGTTCGCCATGAACCGCCGGCTGCTGACCGACCGGGGCTACCGGATCCGTCCCAACCCTGACGGCCCTGTCGATCACGACGTCCCCGTGCTCACCGCCACCGATCCCCGGGGAGATCTGCGGGCCGTGCTGTTCGGTTATGCTTGTCATAATACCACGTTGAGCTTCTACCAGTTTTGTGGCGACTACGCCGGCTACGCCCAGGAATACTTCGAAGCCGACCATCCGGGCGCAACCGCTTTGTTCGTCACCGGTTGCGGCGCCGACCAAAACCCGCATCCACGTCGCGAAGTCAAATATGCCCAGCAGCATGGCCGCACCTTGGCCACGGCGGTTGAGGCGGCGGTGACGGCGAACCCGCAGCCGCTACGGGGCCGACTACAATACGATCTGGATACCGTCCTCCTTGACCGGGCGGGTGGCGACCAGGAACCCTTCCCTTACCCGATCCAGGTGTTCCAATTCGGTGACCAGCTGACGCTGATCGCCCTGGCCAGCGAAGTGGTGGTGGATTACTCGTTGCGTCTGAAGGAGGAACTGGCCGGCGATGCCTTAGTCTGGGTGGCGGGATACTCGAACGGGTACTTCGGTTATATCCCCAGTCGCCGGGTTCTGGAAGAGGGAGGCTACGAGGCCGGTCCTTGGGAACCGACCGTCGAAGACCGGATTGTCGATAAGGTTCACGAAATGGTCGGCGAACTGCGCAAATGATGTCGTTCGACACCAGCGCACGGCAGGCAGGCCGGGACGCGGCGGCGGGCCCCCCTCGACGTCCGACTATACTACGGCGTGAAAGGACGTCGAGCGATATTCTCTGATTCTTGGAAGGAGGACTTTGATGGCACATTGGATTGACGAAGGCCAACCGGCCCCCGATTTTACCTTGACCGCCGACGACGGCAGTACCGTCCGGTTGAGCGATCTTAAAGGCACACCGGTCGTGCTGTACTTCTATCCGCGTGACAACACCCCCGGATGTACCAAAGAGGCATGTGCTTTCCGGGACCGCAAGTCGGAGATCGACGCCCACGGCGCGGTGTTGCTGGGAATCAGTCCGGACACCGCGGAGAGCCACGTCAAGTTCAAGAGCAAGTTCGACTTGAATTTTCGTTTGCTGGCCGATCCGGATCACCAAGTGGCCGAGCAGTACGGGGCTTGGCGTGAAAAGAACCTGTACGGAAAGAAATCGTTCGGGATTCAACGCTCGACGTACCTGTTGGATGCGGACGGGAACGTGGCCAAAGTCTGGCGGCGCGTCCAGGTGAATGGCCATGATGACCAAGTGTTGGAAGCGTTACAATCGCTGGGGAGCTGAGGCGGTTGCCCGCCTTGCTTTTGTTTGCCAATCGACGGAGACGGACGATGAACCGAAACAAGTTATTGACGACCGCATGTGTGGTTTTCGCCTTCTTTGGACTGGGCACGCTGTGCCGGCTCGCCGCCGTGTCGGCCGATGAACCGCTGGGCGAAAACGAGGCTTTGCGCGTGTACGTCGAGTTTGCGGACGGCACGCACCGCGGCAGTTACGATCCGCAAACTGGCCGGGGTGGATTCCCGGACGAACCCTACGATGCCACCACGGCGATGGTCGTCAACTGGCACCGTTTGCCCGGCGCCCGGCCGGAATGGGATGACCGCCTCCGCTATCGCCGGGTGCATCCTGAACGATCGGAATGGCTGCGCGCGCAGGGGGACTCTTTCGAGTTCTGGCATCGGCCGGAACGGATCCAGCGCGCCGTGCTGACCCGGTTGCAGCCCAACAGCGTCTACGAATTTCAGGTTCGCGAAGGGGGCCGCGTGTTCCGCTTCCGCACGATGCCCGCCTGCCTGGAGGAACGTTCCGTGAGCATCGTGATGACGGGCGACCACCAGCAGCCGTCGTGGAGCAGCACGACCCATCAACTGGCTCGCCTGACCGCACGGCTGCAGCCGGACATGTTCGTGGTCAAAGGTGATTATGTGAACTGCGAGGGCCGGGTGACGGCCGGGAATGCCGAGCGGTGGGCTCGCTACCTGGACACGCTGTATGGCGTCGAGGACGGTTACTTCCTGTACGATGCCGAGATTGGCGGGCAGCGGTTCGAAAACCTGATCATTCCCCACGTGGGCATTCTGGGCAACCACGAGACGGGGGACCAGCACCACATCCGCTGGCCCAGTTGCGTCAACACGGGCCGCTCCACCCCCGGTTATCCCCGATTCACCGCGGCCAACTGGATGGAGTTGCTCTTCCATTTCCCCTACCGTAGCGAAGGGTTTTATAGCGAGTTTCGTCCCGATCATCCGAACATCAATCCGGAACACGCACAGGAGGGGTTCGGCCACGGCGGGTTCGGCAAACTCAGTTTTTCTGATTACCTCCTGCTGATCGGCTTGGACAACAGCCAGAACTGGGAAGGGGAACCGGAGCGCGGATTGCGGGACTGGCAGGGGAACCTGATCACCGAGCGCTGGCCCTGGTTCGAGACCCATCATTCCGACGTCCGGCAGGACTTGTGGCTTCAGGATCTGCTGGAGCCCGAGGACGGTCCGCCAGCCCGCGAGAGGTACCAGCACATCCTGCCGTTCTGGCACCGGGGGCTGTTCGGTTCCTCCCGTCTGCAAATGAGCCTAAAGAACCGCGGATTGATGGAATACTGGTTGCCGATCCTGTACCGCAACGGCGTCCGCATGTTCGGCGAAGCTCATGATCACCAGTATGGCCACACGGTGCCGATGACAATCACCGAAACGCAGCCCGAGGGCACTTACGTGGAGAAAGTGCCTTACCAGCCCATGTCCTGGAGCCTGTCGCCCGATCTGCCCGAGGACTACTTGGACGAGTTCTTTACGGTCGCCTGCCTGAAGGACGAGGAGACGGGCCAAATCGTCGGTTGGGCGTACCGGGATCGCTTCATCACCTATCATCCCCGGGGCATGCGTGCTTTCGGGCACGGTGGTTGGGGCGGAGGCCGGGCGGGCATCAGCAATCGTGGTGCGGGCAATGCCGGCTGGTGGTTCAGCGATCCGGAGCGGGGTGGCAAAACGATTACCGGTTCTCGTTCCTACCACGTGCATCGGATTGTCCTCAGCCCGCGAGGCTTGGTGACGCAGGGCGTGGGCCCGGGCCAGCTGGAGCGGCTGGAACAGGGCGAACCGCCGGAGTGGCTACACCATTTGAAATGGGACCGTTCGGCCAACGAGTGGATCGATCTCCAGTCAGAAACGGAGCCTCGAACCAGAAACTGAAGACTTGCAAGAGCTAACAAAATGGCCCGTTCTTCCGACATCAGGACCAAGGGGTTCGCGGCCCTGATGGTCACCGTGTTCATCAATGCCCTGAACGACAATTTTTTCCGCCTGGTCTTCATCTTCCTCGCGCTGCGCGTGTACGTCACCGAGGGGGAAGGCACGTTCTACTACAGCCTGATCGGGTTCATCTTCCTGCTTCCCTTCGTGCTGTTTTCGCCCTACGCGGGATATGTCGGGGACCGTTTCAGCAAGAAGGCCGTGGTTCTCGGCACTCGCCTTGCCGAGGCCGTGGTCTTGATGACCGCGGCCGTGATGCTGGTGCTCCACAACATGCCGGGCCTGTTCGTCGCCCTGTTCTTGATGGGACTGCAAAGCGCGTTCTTCAGTCCGGTCAAGTTCGGAATCCTTCCGGAGATCGTCCGTGATGAGGAGCTGTCGCGTGCCAATGGCCAGATGCAGCTGTGGACCTTCCTCGCGATCATCCTGGGAACCGCGTTGGCCGGATTCATCATGGAATGGGCCGGAGACGCCCTATGGATTCCTGCGGCGGTGATCGTATCTTTTTCCATCCTGGGCCTGGCATCCAGCCTGTTCGTCACCCCCACCAAGGCCAAAGGGGATCCGGCCCCTTTCCGGCTGAATGCGATTGCCGATGTCGGGGCAGCCATCGGCGAGATCCATCACTTCCGCGCGCTGTTCCTGGTGGTGTTGGGCATCGCCTGGTTCTGGGCGCTGGGGACACTGTATCAGCTGAACGTGCCGATGTTCGCCGAGGTGGAGTTGCAGGTGGGCGAGATGCGCACGGGCATCATCCTTACGGTGCTGGCGGTGGGCATCGGCATCGGCAGCATCGTCGCGGGCCATTTGGCGGGCGGCCGGATCGAGATGCGGCACGTGCCTGCGGGTATGTTGTCCACGGGCCTGTTCAGCGTCCTGCTATTCCTTGCGGGCGACAGCTATACCGCCACCCTGGTCCTCTCTTTTCTGCTGGGCGTTGGCGCCGGTTTCTTCATCGTGCCGATTTCCGCCTACCTGCAGAATGAGAGCCCCGCCCGGCGGCGCGCGCGGTTCATCGCCGCCAGCAACTTCCTGGCATTCTCCGCCATGCTCGTGGCCCCCGTGCTGTTCTGGATTCTCACCGGGCCGCTCGGCGCCACTCCCGGCCACATCTTTCTGATCTCGGGCCTGGCCTCGATCCTGGTCGGTCTCTATACGATTCAGCTCTTCCGTCGCGGCACGCTGGAGGGGGG
>SLEY01000667.1 GCA_007124535.1 Planctomycetaceae bacterium | reverse complement strand
GGTGAGGCCTATCGGGTCCATGGCCTGGATACGGACCCCGACCGCGTGCGAGAGGCCCGGCAGCAGGTCCAGGCCGCCGGGCGATACGGCCAGGTGGCGATCGAACTTTGGGATGGCTCGCGGTTGCCCTATACCGACAACCTGGTCAATCTGGCCGTGGTCGAAGAGCCGGGCTCGCTGTGCGATCGCGAACTGGCCCGCGTTCTGGCTCCGTTGGCAGTCGCCTACATCCGCCGAGACGGCGAATGGGTGACGCAGCGCCAACCCTGGCCGGACGAGATCGACGAGTGGACGCATTACCTGCACAGCGCGAACAACAATGCCGTCGGGCAGGATGCGGTGGCCGGTCCGCCGTACCATCTGCAATGGCGGACCGGCCCGATGTGGCTGCGCAGCCACGAACATCTGTCCAGCTTCAGCGCGATGGTGTCGGCTGGGGGGCGGGTGTTCTCGATCGTTGATAAAGGCCCGGTCGCGTCGGTCGCCTTTCCCTCGCGATGGCAACTGATCGCGCGGGACGCCTTCAGCGGCGTGCGCCTGTGGTCCGTGCCGCTGCCCCGGTGGGAATCCCGCTTCCGCGGTTTCCGTAGCGGTCCCCCCCATCTCGCTCGGCGGTTGGTCGCCGTCGGTGATCGCGTCTATGTCACCTTGGGATACGGCGAACCGGTCCGCGCGCTGGAGGCGGCGACCGGCGAAATGGTCCGCGTCTACCCCGAAACGGAAGGCGCGGAAGAACTCGTGGTCTGCGACGGCGTCTTGTATACCGTGATCGGCGATCCGGCGGCGGAGGAAGGTCGCGAACGGGCGGAACGTCGCGGCGAGGAATCCGCGGTGGGCAAGTCGCTGGTGGCCGTGCAAACCGACTCGGGCGAACTGCTCTGGAAATGCCTCGCCGATCAGGCCGGGTATGTGATGCCCACGACCTTGGCCGTCGCGGACGGCAAACTGGTGTACCAGAATGCGGAGCACGTCGTTTGCCGGGATGCCGCCTCGGGACAACTGAATTGGCAGACCCCGCGCCCGCTGATCCGCCTGCGCCCCACGTGGCTGGCCCCGACGCTCGTGTTGCAGGACGGGGTGGTGCTGTCCGGCGACCGCAATGAAGCCTGGCTCCAGCGGATCGGTCTGGTCGAGGATCCGCCGGGAGAACCGGGGCAGGTACTGTGGGACGAATGCTCCAAAGAGGCGTATCGCGAGGCGGACGGCAATCGGCAACAAGCCTTGCGCGAGATGCAAGGCACATTGTATGCCTACTCGGCGGACACCGGCGAATTGCTCTGGGAGAGCCCGGTTTCCGAGACGTTCAACGCGCCGCCCGATGTGTTGGTTTCCCGCGGTCTGGTCTGGACCAGCCGGATCGTCTGTGCCTCCCAACCGGGCATCATCGAAGGCCTGAATCTGCACACGGGGGAGGTCGAATTCACTCGCCCCGCCGATCAGGAGTACTACACCGTGGGCATGGGGCACGGCCGCTGCCACCGCAGCTTCGGTACCCCCGCGTATCTGATCACCGGCCGAGCGGGCGTCGAACTGGTCGATCTGGATTCGGGCCACGCCGCAGCCAACCACTGGCTCCGCGGCGCATGTCAATACGGATTCATGCCCAGCAACGGGTTGCTGTACGTTCCGCCCCACCCGTGTGCCTGTTACATCGAAGCGAAAATCAACGGATTCAATGCGATGGCGCCGCGGCGTGAGCAAGCGGTCCCGGCGGTTGCCGCCGATTCGCCGGATCGGCTGGTGCGGGGACCCGCCTTTGACGACGTTCCGGCGGTCGAACCGGTTGCCGGCGAGTGGCCGACCTACCGCCAGAACGCGGCCCGCAGCGGCCGCGCCCCGTGCTCGGTGCCCACCGATCTGGAAACTCGCTGGCAATTCTCCTTGCCCGCCCCCCTGACCAGTCCCGTCATGGCCGCTGGCCACGTGCTGGTCGCCGCGATCGATGCCCATACGGTCCATGCTCTGGATGCGGACCGTGGCGAATCGGTTTGGAGTTTCACCGCCGGCGCACGCGTCGATAGCCCGCCGACCGTCGATCACGGACGCGTGCTGTTCGGCTCCGCGGACGGTTGGGTCTACTGCCTGCGAGCGACGGACGGGGAATTGGTCTGGCGGTTTCAAGCCGCCCCGGAAACCCGCTGGATCATGAACCAGGATCAACTGGAGTCCGCCTGGCCCGTCCACGGCAGCGTCCTGGTCCAGGACGGGATCGTGTACTTCGCGGCCGGCCGATCTTCTTATGTCGACGGCGGGATGCATCTGTATGCCTTACAGACCGACAGCGGAGAACTCGTCTTCCACCGGCGCCTCTCCGATTGGGACCCGGAAACCGGCCTGCAACCCTACGAAACCATCCGAGGCACCCGCGGGCTGCCCGGCGTGCTGCCCGATATCCTCTCCAGCGACGCGAACTCGTTGTTCATGCGACACCAGCGCTACGATCTGCGCGGGGAACCTCAGCCCACGAACGTGCCCCATCTGTACAGCTCCGTCGGATTCCTGGACGCCGATTGGTGGCACCGCACCTACTGGATCATCGGTACCCAGACGGGCAGCGGATTCGGCGGCTGGCCTCGGCCGGGAAAACAAGTGCCTTCGGGACGGATCCTGGTCCAGGATGGAGCCGACGTGTACGGATTCGGTCGCAACGCCTACCGGCCACACGGTCAGGGCGGAGGCGGCCACGTGGGATTGGGAGGCATCCACTACGAGCTGTTTGCCACCGAGATGCAAAACGGGAAACATGAGCCGCGCTGGACCACGCGTCCGCCCTTCTGGGTCCGAGCGATGGTGGTGGACGAGCACGGCCGCGTGTTTGCGGCCGGGCCGCCGGTCGAGCGGTATCTGACCACCACGCCCTTGGACGACGTCGAAGACCCGGACATCCTCTCCCGCGAGCAACTGGGGCCCTGGTACGGGGAGTATTTCCCCAGCTTGCAAAATCCGGAAGAGGCCCTCCAGGCCTTCGAAGGCCGGAAGGGAGCCGTACTCTGGGTCCTAGACGGAAGCGACGGGGAGCCACTGGCGACTTATGATCTGGAGTCCGCCCCCGTATTCGACGGCCTGATCGCCGCAAACGGCAAACTGTACCTCACCACACTGGACGGCCAGGTCCTGTGTCTGGATGCCCCGCAATAGGACGAACACCACATCCCCGTGCTGCAGGATGATGTCTTCTTCCGCGATATCGGGCGGCATCTCATAAGGACCGATGCGCAGCGGAATCGTGATCACACGTCTCCGTGGCAGGGAAATGGAGTGCCAGCCAGACCGTGGGGCGGAAGGGATCGGTCCGCGCGACCCGATGACGTTGGTGAGCTGGGATATGGAGGTAATCCCCGGGCTGGAGATCCACCGAGTTGCCGGGATCGAAGTGGAGGGTCGCGGAGCCGTCCAGCAGCAGGATCCATTCGTCCTGCGGTTGATCATACCACCGGCCGGCAGGTGGGGTATGCCCGGTAGAAATGATCCGTTCCACACGCAGACCCGGCGTCTCCAGGAGGGTCTCGAAAAGCTCGGTTGCCAAGTGATCGGGCACGTTCTGGAACAGATTTCCGGGAGTCATGGGCTCACATGCCGGGAGGCCAGCCGCCGTTGATTTGCAAGTCTTGGAACAGCCGTCGCAGTTCGGGGCGCAACCGCGGGTTGACTTCGCTGATCAGGTACGGCCGCATCTGGCGGGGTAATTCGGGCAACAGCTGAGCCAAAGCGGCGACCTGTTGGTTCGCCCGGCTCATTTCACCCCGCAGCACGTGGACATTGGCCAAACCGACCAGTCCCTGGGCGCGGAATTGGAGATCGACCTCGCTGGCGTCTGCCAACCGGGCGTACGATTCCAGAGCCCGGTCCAGATCGCCTTTTTCCAAATAGAGTTCCGCCAATCGCTGTTCGGCCCGCAGGGCGTAATAGCGGTTCTCTTCGCTCTCTTCCGGGGGAAAGAACTGGGCAATACTCTGCCAACCGGCTTCACTGGCGATACTGACCGCGTGAAAGTACTGCTCGCGAACCGTTTGCTGCTGTTCCACCTGCGGGGTCAGGCTCTCGTCGACGTGCAACAGCGGTTGAGGGCGAGTGGCCCAAGCCAGAGCGGCTCCCAGCAACAAGAATGCCAAGCCGCCGGTGAGCCAACGGACCAAGTTGCCTCGCGAGTTTGCTTGCTGGTCACTCTGCTGCCGCATGACGGCGGCCAGTTGTTGCGTCGCTTCGGTACGCGCGTTGGCCAGGGCCAGGATCTCCGGCACATTCCAATCTTCTCCGTCCAGAGGCCAATCCTGGTCCAGGCCCTCGAGATTCAGCATCCGCAACTCGCGCAGCAATTCGGCCGCGGTCTGGTAGCGATCCTGGGGACGTTTGGCCAGCATCTGATGCACGATCCGGCAAAGTCCTTCGGGCAGATCCGCGCGAAGATCTTCCAGTCGCCGCGGTTCTTCATGCAGATGTTGGACCGCGATCTTCAGCGCCGTTTCACCCTCATAAGGCGGCCGGCCCGCCAGCATTTGGTAACAGGTCACCCCGAAGGAGTAAAGATCGCTGCGGGTGTCCACCGATTTGCCTTGGACCTGCTCGGGGCTCATATACAGGGGCGTGCCCATGGTGACGCCGATCTGGGTCAGGTTGACGGATTCGCCCCCGGTTTCCACCCGCGCCAAGCCGAAGTCGGCAACTTTGACTTCCCCGCTGGCGGACAGCATGATGTTTTCCGGCTTGATGTCACGGTGGGTGATTCGGGCCTGGCCCGCCTTGTGCAGTGCGGCTGCCACTTGGCGCATGATATTCACCGCCGCCGCGGCGCCCAAGGTGCCCTCGCGTTCCAGCAACTGCTTCAGGTTGACGCCTTCGACGTATTCCTGGGCGATGAAATGGATCCCGTCGATACAGCCGACTTCGTGAATCTGAACGATATTGGCATGGACCAGGGCGGCGGCTGCCTTGGCTTCATGCACGAAGCGGCGGACGAACGTGTGGTCTTCCGCCAGCGCCGAACGGAGCACCTTGACGGCCACACGGCGGCCCAGCGACTGTTGTTCCGCCAAATAGACGACGGCCATGCCGCCGCGGCCCAGGCGGCGGAGCAAGCGGTAATCCCCAACCTCGCGGCCGGAAAGATCGGGGGCGGGAGCCTGACGGCGATTATCGGAAGCCATGTCGGTCATCACTGCAGAGTGGGGCCCCCTCCTTCGACCGTTCCCGGTGCCTCGGTGCCTTTCCCCAAAAAACGGTTGCTCTGGACAGGCCAACCGCAACCTGCCAGTTCATGGGGGCAAAGTCGTTGTCGGACTCAACGCGCCTCACCTCGCACGATTCCCGCCCACGCCTAACGCCCCTTTGTCTACCCGCATTGTATGGCGTGACGAGGCCTCAGGCATCCTCTAATACTTCGGTTTCGCGCGTTTTTGCCATCTGTGACGTCATTTCCTCATACTTCTTGGTGAGATCTTGGATCTCCTTCTTGGTGCTGTCGCGCGCGTCCTCACTCATTTCCTTGGCCTTCTCCGCCTGATCGGCCGCTTTGTTGGCATCCCGGCGAATATTGCGAATCGCCACTTTGGCTTCCTCGGACAGCTCCTTAATTCGCGACACCATTTTGCGGCGAACTTCAGACGACAAAGGAGGTACGTTGATGCGGATCAATCGGCCGTCATTCTGTGGATTCAGCCCCAAATCGCTGGCCACAATCGCTTTCTCAATCGCTTTGGCCGTCCCCGGATCGAAGGGCCGGATGACGATCTGGGTCGGCTCGGGAGCGCCGACCGAGGCCAATTGCTTGATGGGCGAAGACGAACCGTACACCTCGACTCGTAACGAATCCACCAATCCGGGATTGGCGCGTCCGGTGCGGATCCCGGCCAAGCTGTGCTTCAAGACGGAGATGGCTTTCTCCATCCGTTCTTCGGCATCGAGCAGGATATCGTCGGCGTTCATGACAAACCATCCTTCCTGGTAGAACTACGATGTGGGCGGAACGCGTGGTTCATTGGCCCCCGATCCGCGTACCGACCTTTTCGCCGCGGATGGCCCGTTGGATGTTTCCCTCTTTGCGGTAATTGAAAACCAGCACAGGCATTTGATGCTCCATGCAATGCGCGACGGCCGTGCTGTCCATCACGCGCAGGTTCCGCTTGAGAACCATGTCATAAGTCAGTTCGGGGTACAGGATCGCATGGGGATTCTTTTCGGGGTCCTCGCTGAACACACCATCAACTCGCGTGGCTTTCAGCAACACCTGGGCCTCCAATTCCAAGGCCCGCAAGGCGGCGGCCGTGTCGGTGGTGACAAAGGGACCGCCGGTGCCGGCCGCCAGGATCACAATGCGGCCCTTTTCCAAATGGCGGCGAGCCCGGCGGCGAATGTAGGGCTCACACACCCCGTCCATCCGCACCGCCGACACCAGCCGGGTCTCGCAACCCAGCGACTCCAACGCGTCCTGCAACGCCAGACCATTGATCACCGTGGCCAGCATCCCCATGTAATGCGCCGTGGCTTCCTGGATGGCGTTGCTGGATTCTTTGAATTTCGCCCCGCGCAATATGTTGCCGCCACCGATTACAATCGCCAGCTGGCTGCCCAATTCGGACGCCTGCCGGATTTGCCGAGCGATTTCGACCACCTCGGACATGCTGAGCCCCCGCTCTCCGGCACGGGTGAAGCTCTCACCAGATAGTTTCAATACGGCACGGCGATAAAAGGGCGGTTGCGGGGCGGTCGATTCGGTCATGACCTGGACTTCCTGTAAGGCACGCGGTTATTTCTTGCCAAGTTCCCAATGGACAAAACGCTGGAGCTTCATCCCGTGCTCCGCCGCAAATTGGCCGACCGTCTGCTTGCCCTCGCCCTTGACGTAAGGCTGCTCCAGCAAGACACGCTCGGCATAGTAATTCCGCAGCCGTCCCTCGACCATCTTGTCCACGATGTTCTCCGG
>SLEY01000626.1 GCA_007124535.1 Planctomycetaceae bacterium | reverse complement strand
GACGGTCGACCCATTCGGTCAGCCGCATCGGACCCGATGGCGGCTCAAGCCGCTCGCCAGCACACGGGCAGATGTCCTGGTCCAGGAAGATGTCGCAAGGACAAGCCTTCTTGGGGTCGCAGATGCAGTGCCCCAATTGCTTGGACCGCTGCATCACCAACCGGCGTTTGTCGAGGTTTTTCGTGGCCAACGTAGTTCCGGGTTTTTATATCGCGAAGGAGGTGATTTCATTTTGGGAAAGGGGGGGGCGTTCCGCGATGGTTATACCGCACGCGGTTGAAGATGGCAGAACTCCGCAGATCGTTCAACGCTGCCGCGAGCCGTTTAGCATAGGCGATCTTCCAAGCGTCGGCAACCCGAATCAACTTGCTGGTCAACGATCGGAAAACCGTTTGGCTTCTCCGGGAATCGGCATGGAACAGCCGGGCGGCTATCGAGAATCGCACCATCGCACGCTTCACGACCCCTGCAAAGTTCGGGCCGCGGGAATCCCGACATGGGCGAGGTCGTCGGCCCTACCGATCCCGAGGCCGGCCTGATCGGCGCGTGGGACGGCGACGGCGAGTTGTTGGGTTGCGTCAACTTCGCATGCCCCGGGGCATTTCGGGAATTTTCCTTTGATTTAGCCTCACCAGGGGTTCCCATGCCGCGTGCATGTGCAATCATATCGATTGGTTTCAATTTGTTTCCGCCGATCCAGGGTCCCGAAACCGCTAAGGTATCCGACGAATTGGGGCAACAATTTTCTAATGTAGTGGGGTGTTTTGATGGGGATGATTCGCACTTGGCTCCTGGCCCTGCTGGCGGTCGGGTTCTTTGTGGCTCCGGGGAGATTGGCTGCCGGAGCCGAGGCGGGGGTGGATTTCCAGCACCAGATCCGTCCCTTGTTGTCGGACCGCTGTTTCGCTTGCCATGGACCGGACGAGGCGGAGCGGTATGGCGGCTTTCGCATGGATCAGATCGAAAGTGCTTTAGGTCGGGCGGCGTCGGGTCGTACGCCGATTGTGGCCGGGGACCGCGGGGCGAGTGAGGTGTATCGACGCCTGACCGCCGAGGAGGAGCATGTGCGGATGCCGCCGGCTTCGATCAACAAACCGCTGAGCGCCGAGGAGATCGAAGCGATCGGCCAGTGGATCGACGAGGGGGCCGTATGGGAAGAGCACTGGTCGTTTGTCGCTCCGGTCCGTCCGGAAATGCCCGTCGTTGAAGGCGCGGAATGGGTTCGGAACGAAATCGACCATTTCATATTGGCACGTTTGGAGCGTGAGGGTCTGGAACCGCAGGCCGAGGCGGATCGGGCGACGTTGATCCGGCGGGTGGCGTTCGACTTGACCGGCCTGCCTCCCACTCTGGAAGAGGTTGATGCGTTTCTGGCGGACGATTCGCCGGACGCGTACGAGCGGCTGGTGGATCGGTTGCTGGAGAGGCATCATTTTGGCGAGCATCAGGCGCGGTTCTGGTTGGACGCTGCCCGATACGGCGACACGCATGGCCTGCATCTGGACAATTTTCGTGAAATGTGGCCGTATCGCGACTGGGTGGTCGAGGCTTTCAATCGCAATCTGCCGTACGATCAGTTCACGATCGAGCAGTTGGCCGGTGATTTGCTGCCGGACCCGACACGGGACCAGCTGATCGCCACCGGCTTCAATCGCGCCCACGTGACGACGAACGAAGGCGGGTCGATCACGGAGGAGGTTCTGATGCGGAATGTCGTTGATCGGGTGGTGACCACGGGCACGGTGTTCATGGCCCTGACGATGGACTGCACCCGCTGTCACGACCACAAATACGATCCGCTGACGGCCCAGGACTTCTATTCGTTGTATGCGTTCTTCAACAGTTTGGACGGCGATCCGATGGACGGCAACCGCAAGGATCCGGCTCCGGTGGTTTCGGTGTGGACCGATTCCCAGCAGGAGGAGTTGGCGGATTTGCGATCGAGCATCGAGTCGTTGGAGGCGGACATTGCCCGGCGGGTGGCGGAGTACGAATACGCGGAACCGGAGGAGGCGGTTTCGGAGGCGGTGGTGGCGCCGGAGGAGCGGGTATGGATTGACGACCATCTGCCGCCGGGCGCTCGTCCCGAGGGCGAGTGGCGGTTTGTGGGGGAGCCGGTTTTTCGGGGCGAGCGTTCCTGGCAGGTAACGGCGGAGGGTCGGGACCAGGTATTGTTCACCGGGGCCTCGGACCCGTTGCAGATGGCGGAGGGGGACGTGTGGTTTGTTCACGTTTATCTGGATCCGGAGGATCCGCCCCGCCAGCTGATGTTGCAATGGAATGCCGGTTCGTGGGAGCACCGCGCGTTTTGGGGCGGCGACTATATCGACTGGGGCCAGTTGGGGACACCCAGCCGCCGCGAGATGGGGCCGTTGCCAACGGGGGGCGAATGGGTTCGTTTGGAGGTGCCGGCCCAGCATGTGGGTTTAGCCGCCGGGGCCCGGGTGCATGGCTGGGCGTTTACCCAGTTCGGCGGCACGGCGTATTGGGATGCCGCGGGCCTGGTCACCACGGCGGGCCGCCAGCCCGTCTACCGCTCGCTGGCCAAGTGGTGGTCGGATCAGCGCGCCGGCGGCGGCGAAGGTCTGCCGGAACCCTTGCTGGCCTGGGCTCAGCGCGAGGGAGACACGCTGTCGGAGGACGAGCAACGGCGGGTGCGGGACCATTTCATCGAAAACGCTTATGCGGGCGCCCGGGAAGAACTGGCGCCGTTGCACCAGCAGTTGCATGACGCGGAGCAGCGGATCCAGCAGATGGAGAGCAGCGCGGCGACGACCCTGGTATTCCGCGAGCGCGCGGAGCCGCGCCCGGCGCATATTCTGGAGCGGGGTGAATACGACCAGGTGGGCCGGGAGGTTCCGCGGGCGACGCCGGCCATGCTGCCGCCGATGCCCGACGACGCCCCGACCAATCGGCTGGGACTGGCGCAGTGGCTGGTCGAACCGGCTCATCCCTTGACCGCTCGCGTGGCGGTGAATCGCTTCTGGCAGCAGGTATTCGGCACGGGGCTGGTGAAAACGGCCGACGATTTCGGTTCCCAGGGCGAACGGCCCAGCCATCCCCAGTTGCTGGATTGGTTGGCGGTCGAGTTTCGCGAGAGCGGTTGGGACGTGAAAGGCTTGTACAAACAGCTGGTGATGTCGGCGACGTATCGTCAGGCGTCGCGGATCGATCCCCGGGCGGGCCAGCGTGACCCGGAAAACCGCCTGCTGGCTCGCGGGCCCCGCTTTCGTCTGGACGCCGAGATGCTGCGGGATCAGGCCTTGTCGGTCAGCGGCCTGCTGGTTGATCAACCGGGCGGTCCCAGTGTCAAACCGCCTCAGCCGGACGGTTTGTGGTTCGCCGTCGGCTACAGCGGCTCGAACACCGTGCGTTTCCAAGCGGATCAGGGTTCGGACAAGGTGCATCGTCGGACGCTGTACACGTTCATCAAGCGGACTGCCCCACCACCTCAACTCAGTACGTTCGACGCGCCCTCGCGGGAGGCTTGTACCGTTCGCCGCGATCGGACGAACACGCCCCAGCAGGCGCTGTTGCTGATGAACGATCCCCAGTATGTCGAAGCGGCTCGGGGACTGGCCGAGCGCACGTTGCGGGAAGCGGGTGCGAGCGCGGCAGCGCGCGCCGGTTACCTGTTCCGCCTCTGCACGGCCCGCTGGCCCTCGGACGCCGAACTCGCCGAACTGGTCGCCCTGTATGGCGACCATCGCGACGTGTTCCAAGAATCGCCGCAGGCGGCCGAGCAGCTACTGGCGGTTGGCGAACTGCCGGCGGATTTTCCGGCGGAGGCTCCGGAAGCGGCGGCCTGGATCCTGGTGGCCAACATGGTCTTGAACCTGGACGAAGTTGTCACGAAGAATTAGGAGGGGTATCCTTATGGACCCGCGACACGAATATGCCCGGACGATGACGCGCCGCCATTTCTTTGGCCGCACGGGAATGGGATTGGGAGCGGCCGCTCTGGCATCCCTGCTGCCCCCGGCGCCCGCGTCGGCCGCCACCGCGACGACCGGCGGGCTGGCCGGACTGCCCCACTTCGCCCCGCAAGCCAAACGAGCCATCTTCCTGTTCATGGCCGGGGGGCCCAGCCAGATGGATCTGCTGGATTACAAACCGAAGATGGAAGCGAGGTATGACCAGGATCTGCCCGATTCAATCCGTCGAGGCCAGCGGTTGACCACCATGACTTCCGGCCAGTCCCGCTTTCCCATCGCCCCGTCGATGTACCGGTTCCAACAGCACGGCGAAAGCGGGGCCTGGGTCAGCGAACTGCTGCCTTACACCGCCCGCATGGTCGATGACCTGGCCATCGTCCGATCCGTGCATACCGAAGCCATCAACCACGATCCGGGAATCACCTATCTGTGTACGGGCAGCCAATTGCCCGGCCGGCCCAGCTTGGGAGCCTGGCTGAGCTACGGACTGGGGTCGGCCAACCAGGATCTGCCCGCCTTCGTGGTCATGACTGCCACCTGGACGGGGCGAGCCGAAGCCCAGGCCCTGTACAACCGCCTGTGGGGCGCCGGCTTCTTTCCCAGCAAGCACCAGGGCGTGGCCTTGCGCAGCCAAGGCGATCCCGTGCTGTTCCTGTCCAACCCGCCCGGCGTTACCGGGGCCGACCGCCGGCGGATGCTGGATACCCTGGCCCGCCTGAACGAACAAACCTACCAAACCTTTGCCGACCCGGAGACCCAAGCCCGCATCGCGCAATACGAAATGGCCTTCCGCATGCAGACCTCGGTCCCCGAACTGACCGACATTTCCGGGGAACCCGATTACATCCTGGATCGGTACGGACCCGATGTCCACAAACCGGGCACGTTCGCCGCCAGTTGCCTGCTGGCACGCCGCATGGCCGAACGCGATGTCCGTTTCGTGCAGATCTTCCACCGCGGCTGGGACCAGCATGGCAACATCGCAGGCGACCTGCCCAACCAGTGCCGCGATGTCGATCAGCCCTGCTGGGCCTTGATCCAGGACCTCAAGCAACGCGGCCTGTTGGACGACACCCTGGTCATCTGGGGCGGTGAATTCGGCCGCACCATCTACTGCCAGGGAACGCTGACCCGGGAGAACTACGGCCGCGACCACCATCCCCGCTGCTTCCCCGTCTGGTTGGCCGGCGGCGGCGTGCGACCCGGGATCGTGTACGGAGAAACCGATGACTTCTGCTACAACATCACGGAGAATCCGGTGCACATCCATGACCTGAACGCCACCATCCTCCACTGCCTGGGCATCGATCACCGCCGCTTCTCCCACCGATTCCAGGGCCTGGATATCCGGCTGACCGGCGTCGAACCCCAACATCCGGTGTTGGATATCCTGCGGTCCGCGTGACGCTGCAAGCAGGAATGACCTACCCGTCCCCGGTTCCTGCACGATTCGACGCATGTCGATCAGGCACTGCTGTCGGCCCCTGCCGGCGGGGTTCGAGTCGATCATGACTCGGCCCCCCTCCGGGATGACTCGCGGAGCCAGGTCGCAACGCCCTTCGCCACGAGCACCAAAATGAAGAGCAGGCTCCAGGGTGGTTGGCGATTCAGCGTCTCAAATCTTTGGGGGGCTTCCCAGCCATTGCAAACCATGCGTCAACCAGCCCATCGCGATTTCAAGACGCTGTTCAGCGGCAGAAAGGCTCAGCAGCCGGAACGTGAACTGAGTTCCCGCCTTAAGCGTGAGAAAATAAACCGGCAGCCGACTTTCGAGGTCATAGCTGCTCGATACGTCATCCAGAATCAGAACTCGATGTCCGGGCGGGAAAGCGGATAGTTGCGCCATCTCGTTTTGGGCAACCATCATTGCGATCGCCACCTGGCTGCACTGCCCGGTGGAGAACTCCTCTCGACCGCGCCCGTCGTTCTCGCCGCCTCTTGGCAGGTAATCACGTCGTTCACCATCGCTTTGTTCGTCCATCCGCAACTCGATCGGTTCCAACCCCGGCGTCATCACGAAACGCGACAGAACGGCATTGGGGAGGAACGGGGACACCCAGCTCTATTCTTACGAACCTGAAGATCTGCTGCGCATCGTTCTCACGGTTTGCGAGGCGCAGGGACTGCGCTACTGGGTGACGGGCTCGACAGCAACCATCGCGTACGGCGAGCCCCTTTTCACGAACGATATTGACATCGTCTTAGAGCTGCACCGCGAACAAATCCATAGATTTTGCGGGGCGTTCCCCGAGTCGGAATACTATCTCAGTCGCCAGGCTGTCGCATCGGCGGTCCGGTCGGCGTCTCAGTTCAATTTGATTCATCCGGCTTCGGGACTCAAAGTCGGCTTCATCGTCTACTCGGAAACCGAGTTCAATCAATCGCGAATGGCCCGAAGCCGCGCCCTGCCCGTGCTCGAAGACCTTACCCGTGTGTTTTTCTGCTAGTTCACGGGCGAAACCGCAGGTGAAATCGTCGCGGAATCGGGTTCCGGAGACGGGCAAGAATATTTGGTGGCAAGAATATTTTCCGGGTCATCGGCTTTCGCATTGATTGTGCACATTTGCATGCAATTCTGCTTGACGGGAAGAGCCTGGCACTCGATAATGAGGCGTGGGGGCTAAGTGGCGACGACCGAGTTGACAGTTCTTTATGGTGATGGGAAATCCCGATGCGAACGCTTACAGGCAAGAAACGCAGCAAGGCGACAACGGAAACGCCGGCCGCCGCAAGACGGGCAGGTTCGGGGCCGAAGAGCGAAGAGGTGGTGGAGCTTCGCCGACGATTGGGCTTGAATCAGACCGACAGATCGTGGATTCGCTGGCATCTGCAACTGGGCCCGTATCTCTTGTCACCAACCAGATCACTCCCGGCATCCTGCCGAGATTAAGTCGGGACTGGTTCGATGTCCTGAAACAACTGGCCAGCCGACCCTGTGGTCCCGACAAACTGAGAATTGTTCTGGGACAAGTGCCCTCCGCTGGCTCCGAGGCGGCAGGAACCGT
>SLEY01000669.1 GCA_007124535.1 Planctomycetaceae bacterium | reverse complement strand
CTTCGCTGATTTATGGCGAGGGGCAATCGAAGACCTACCTGCACGTTTACGATGCGGAAGGCAATCAATTGACCATGTCCGGGATGGATGCGGAGGGCGAGTCGCTGGGCAGGTTCCCCCACCATAGGGGGATTTTTATCGGGTGGAATCGAATCCACTCCGACTTGGGCACCGACGACCTGTGGCATCTGCGGGCCGGCGGCCGGATCGAATTGGCCGATTACGAGGCCGAAATCTGCGATGACGGCGTAAAGCTGGCCACCACGATGCAATGGCGATCGCGGCATGCCGAACCGGACGAGAACCTGCTGCTGGTCGAGAATCGTTGCCTGACCATCACGCAATCCGACGGGCGAACGATCGTCGATTTCGACACGACGCTGACCGCCGAGCGTGATCTGCGACTGGATGGCGATCTGCAGCACGCGGGCGTCCATTACCGGGCCCACCACACGGTCACCGATCGGGCCAATGAGACGGCTTATCTGTGGGAACCCACCGGTTTGGAGGATCGAGGCGGCCGCCTGATCAGTGACGATTTCAAGTGGGTTCAACTGGTCTATCCCAAGGGGGACAATTGGTACTTGGTGACGCAATTGAACGCGCCGTCGAATCCGACGGAAGAACTGTCCTGGCGCGACTACGGCCGTTTCGGCTTTTTCCACAAGGACGAGTTGGAAGCGGGCCAGTCGCGGGACTTGGCGTTCCGCTTCATCATCCAGCCGATTTCGGCATTGGAGACGGCGGGGAGCATCAACGAGACCGAGGAAGCTCGCCTGCGTGCTTTAGCCGCCGAATACTACCAGGCGTATCTGGCTCGCGACTAAGCATCTGCCAAGAAATAACAATCGCCCTGCTCGGCCCGGGTCACTGCTCGGCCCGGGTCCACTGTTCGGTGCGGGTCTCTGACCCCGCCGAAACCGCCGACCGAAGGTCTCCACCGATATGGGAGACCTTCGGTCGGCCGGGTGGCTCGGTCAGAGACCGGCCACAGCGCAGGTCTCCGACCTGTCGGAAAGGCAGTTGCCGCTGGTCACGGTTTGCGTCGCTTGTGCCGTACGTCGTCGCCACACACCAGATAGATCACTTCCTTGCAAATATTGGTGGCTTGATCGGCGATCCGCTCCAGGTAGCGTGCGACCAGGATCTGGGCCACGGCATCCCCGATGTCTCGGGCTCCGGAAAGCACCTCACGCAATACTTCGTCCGTCAGTAACTCGGCGATCACTTGATCGTTCAAGGCGTCTACCAGATCGTCGCGCGAACGGATCGCCGCCGCCTTGTCGGGATTGCGCGAGAAGTAGGCATCCAGCGAATCGTCGACCACCTCGCACACCAGGTCTGCCATTTTGGGCAGTTCGGGCAGCATGGGATGGCTCGCCGGATCGCTGCGCATCAGACGCATCGACTGGCAGATGTTCACGGCCTGGTCCCCCATCCGTTCGAACTGGGCCGTCACATGGGTGCAGACCAACACGTACCGCAGATCCGTGGCCACGGGACCGTAGACGGTCAGCATGCGGATCGCATCGCCATCGATGTCCATCTGCATCTGGTTCAAGCGTTCCTCCCTGTCCTGCAGTTCGTCATGGACGTCTCGCGTGCGGTCCTTGACGGCTTCGGTGATCAGCAGCACCATGGACTTGGCCAGGTCGCCCATATCGCTCAGGTTCTTCTGCAGCACCGCCAGTTCCTTGTCGAATTTTTTCATTTCCCGAACTCCTTTGGGGCTAGCCGTATCGGCCTTCGATGTACATTTCCGTCTGGGCTTGTGCCGGTTTCAGGAACACCTGCGTGGTCTCGCCATGCTCGATCAATTCTCCCATCAGCATGAAGATGCATTCATCGGTTGCCCTGCGGGCCTGGGCCATGTTGTGGGTGACGATGACGATCGTGTATTTTT
This sequence comes from Planctomycetaceae bacterium, assembly GCA_007124535.1. Lineage (GTDB taxonomy): Bacteria > Planctomycetota > Planctomycetia > Pirellulales > Pirellulaceae > SLMF01. The sequence continues at coordinate 5,058 of SLEY01000669.1, read as the reverse complement.
CGCGGAGCGCGTCCAGCAGGTCTTCGATCCGTTCGGTGCCTTCGGCATCCAGCGCCGAACAGGGCTCGTCCATCAAAATCACCCGCGGCTTGAGCGGCAGCAGGCGGGCGATACAGAGCTTTTGTTGTTGTTCCAGTGTCAGTCCGGTGGCTTTCCGGCCCAGTTGGTCTTTCAGTGCATTCCACAGATCGACCTCGCCGAGTGCGGTTTCGACCATTTGGTCCAGTTCGCTCCGTTTCAAACTGCCGCGGGGGCTGTGCACTCGGACCCCGAACAGCACGTTCTCGCGGATCGAGATGGGCAGGGGGTTGGGCCGTTGGAAGACCATCCCCACACTCTTTCGCAACTCGCCCAACGACACGTCGGGATCGTAGATATTCTTTCCCAGGATCGTGATTTCGCCGGTGGTCGTGACGTTGCCATAACGTTCGTTGATCCGGTTGAAGCAGCGCAACAAGGTGGTCTTTCCACATCCGGAGGGACCGATCAAGCCGGTGATCAGCCCTTGCCGGATCTGCACGTTGATGTTCTTCAAGGCTTGAAAGTCGCCATACCAGAGACTCAGCTCGCGCGTGCGGATACTGAGTTCGCGCTGGGAAGGGACCGCATCGGCGGGCGTCATCAACCAAAGCCTCCCGTAACATAGTCGTAAGTGATCTTCTGGTCCGGCCGGTTGAAGATCTTCTCGGTCTCGCCCGTCTCGACCAGGGCCCCCCGGTTGAAAAAAGCGGTATGGTCGGCGATCCGGTGCGCCTGCTGGACCAGATTCGTGACCAGCACGATCGTCATCTGTTCCTTCAGGTCCAGCAGCACGTCTTCGATCTTCATGGTCGTCACCGGATCGATGGCGATCGAAAACTCGTCCAAACACAAGATTTCCGGCTGGTGCGACAGTGCCCGGGCCAATGTCAATCGCTGTTGCTGGCCGCCCGACAAACGGGTTCCCAAAGTCCGCAGCCGATCCTTGACCTCGTCCCAGAGCATGGCCTGCTTCAAGCAGGTTTCGACCAGTTCGTCCAGGGTCGCGCGATCGCGGATCCCGGCCTGGCGGGGGGCGTAGGCCACGTTGTCATACACCGACAACGGCAGCCCGACGGGCAAGGGAAAGACCATACCGATCCGGCGGCGGAGTTCGTACACGTTGCGGATCCGGGACACGTCCTGGCCGCCCACCCGCACCTGGCCTTCGACCCGCGCCGACGGAACGAAGTCGATCGTCCGGTTGATGCACTTCAAGAACGTGCTCTTGCCCGCGTTGGCCGGGCCGATGATCGCAAAGATGCTCCTGCCCGGGACCTCCAGTTGGATGTTTCGCAACGCCACGTGACGTCCGTAACGGACCGTGGTCTGGCAGAATTCGATGTGGGCATTCATCAGCAAGGGCTACCATCGCTTATGGGAACGGAGATACACCCGCAGACCGATCGACAGGCTGTTCACGGCCAGCACCAATCCGATCAGGACCACCGCCGTGCCGAACTTCACTTCATCCCCCACGTCCTTGACCTGGGTGGACAGGGTGAACAGATGCATCGACAGGGCCATGAAACGATCGTCCCAGTTGTAGGGCAGCCAGTAGGGAAGGCCGGAATCGGCGATCGGTACGAAAAAGACGGCTCCGGTGAACAGGATCGGGGCCGTTTCCCCCGCCGCTCGGGCGACCTGCAGGATGACGCCCGTCAGGATCCCGCTGATCGAATTGGGCAGCACGATCGTGCGGATCGTCTGCCAGCGCGAGGCGCCCAGGTTCCAGCAGGCTTCGCGAAAGGCCATCGGCACCGCCGCCAGCGCCTCCCGCGAACTGGTAATGATCACCGGCAGGGTCATCACCGCCACCGTACAGGCGGCGGCCAGCAGCGACCGGCCCATCCCGGCAAACAGCACGAACGCTCCGACCCCGAACAAGGCATGCACAATGCTCGGAACGCCCGCCAAATTCACCACCGCCAGATTGATCATCCGGGTCCACCAGTTCTGGCCGGCATACTCGTTCAAGTAGACGCCCGCCAGGACTCCGATCGGCGCCGCGATCAGCAGGGACAGCAGCACCAGCAGGAACGTGCCGATCAAGGGCGCCCAGATGCCCCCCGTGGTCATGTAATCCTGCGGATTGGTGTACAGGAATGCGGGCGTCAGCACGGGCCAGGCCTGGACCACCAGATACCCCAGGATCAGCAGCACGGGGGCGACCAGCAGCAGCGCCATCATCAGGAACACGGATCGGGCAAACGTCTCCACCCGCCTCTTGCGCATTTCGAAGCGGGTCGTGGTAAACGCCTCCCGCACGTGGAAGCGTAAACGTTCGCCCGGCGCCAGACGGAACTGCTGCGTGCGGAGTCGGTTCTTCAGCGTCTGGCAGGCTTCGTTCCAGTCCTGGCAAGGTTTCGCTTCCGTACCGTTGCCCGCGACCGTCGCATGGGGGTCGATATACAGCCGGTGGTTTGCCGCCTGGGCCGCCGGCGGTGGCACGCCCGCATCCGTGAGGCACACCAGTTCGACATCCCGGCCGCCGGCCGCGGCGTCTCGCAAGGTCGCTCCCGGCCGCCGCGCCAGCGTGGCCAACGCTTCTTCGACCGAACCCCAGGGAGCTTCCCGGGTGCCCATTCCCCCCGACTCCGCGCCCGGCAGGAGAAACCACTCCTCGACGACCTGCGGTTGTTCACTCATTCCGCCCGCCCCGAATCCCCTTGATCACCAGATCGGCGGAAAGGTTCACGACGAACGCCACCGCGAACAACACCATGCCGATCACGAACAATACCTGATAATGCGCATCGCCGGCCACCGTCTCGCCCAGTTCCGCCGCGATGGTGGCCGTCAGCGTGCGGACCGGGTCCATCACGCTGCGCGGGATCTGGACGGCGTGCCCCGTGGCCATCAACACCGCCATCGTCTCGCCAATCGCCCGGCCCACTCCCAACAGCACGGCCGCCAACAAACCGTTCTTGGCCGCCGGAAACAACACCCGATAGACCACCTCCCAGCGGCTGGCGCCCAGAGCCGTCGCCGCCTCGCGGTACGAATCCGGCACGGCACGCAGCGCATCCTCGGAAACCGATACGATGATCGGCACGCTCATCAACGCCAAAATGATGCCGCCATTGAGAAGATTGATGCCGATCGGCGCCCCGGTCAGCCAGATCAGGATCGGCCCCAGGACCATGTATCCGATGAATCCCCAGACGACCGAAGGGATGGCCGCCAGCAATTCGATCACGATCTTCAGGGTTTCCTTGATCCGGCCTCCCGCAAACTCGCTGACATAGACCGCCGCTCCCAGTCCCAGCGGAACGGCGATCAGCATCGCCAGCGACGTCACCGAAAGGGTGCCCACCAGCAGCGCCAGGATGCCGTACTGCGGGCGGATCTCGGAATCCGGACGCCAGTTGGTCGAAGTGAAGAATTCGACCAGGTCCAGATCGCCGAACAGCATCGGCGCCCCTTCCAGAAACACGAACAAGAAAATCGCGAACACGAACAGGATCGCACTCCAACCGCACAACCGAATGATCCATTCGATCACCGGCTCCAAACGGTCCAGCAAGGTCGTTCCCCCCCGTTGCCGATGGGGATCGCCGGCCACCGCCAGCCCGCTCCCGGAATTCGCCGGAGGGTCGCCGGTCATCCCGACCGCAGAGGAGCGTTCAACGTCGGAATCAGCCTTCAACGGACTCACCAGTACCTCCTTCGTCTTCGTCCACCGTCGCGTCCTCCTGCGAGTCCTCATCCTCTTCCAACGCCGTGTCTTCCTCCACCGGAGCGATGGGGATGTAGCCCAACTTCACCACAATCTCCTGGCCTTCCGGAGAGTGGATCCACTCGAAAAACTCCTTCAACACCCCGGTCGGCTCTCCTAGAGTATAAACCAACAACGGCCGGGCGATCGGGTAACTCCCGTCCGACACACTGGCCAAGCTCGGCGGCACCGGCTCACCCCCCGGCTCGCTGGCCACCTTCAGCATCTTCACATCGTCCGTCGCGTAGCCCATCCCGCTGTACCCGATCCCGCAGGGCGTTCGGGAAACCAGGGCCACCACGTCCTTGGAACCACTCTGATCGATCGATCCGAGCTTGAACTCGCGGTCCTTCAACACCGTGTCGCGGAAATAGTGGTAGGTGCCCGAGTTGCTTTGGCGACTGATCCGCACGATCTCGCCCGTGCGGCAACTCCGATTGTCGACCCCCATATCGGACCAGCGAGTCAATTTGCCGTCCTCGGCGTAAATCTCGGCCAGTTCGTCCAGCGTGATCGCATCCAGCGGATTTCGCAGATGCACGTAGATCGCCAGGGCATCCAGGCCGAACACATGTTCGATCGGCGTCTGCCCCATGTTGTACTCGGCTCGCGCAATCTCCCGGGCCCGCATGCGGCGGCTGCTGTTCGCCATATCCGCAACGCCCTCAGTCAGGCTGGCGATTCCGACCCCGGACCCACCCCCCGAAACCTGGACACTGATGTCCGGGCGGACCTTCTGATACTCCTCGGACCAGGCTTGCGCCAAATTGACCATCGTGTCCGACCCTTCCACTCGGATCACTCGACGCTGTAAATCCGGACCTCCGTCCGGTTGGCCACAACCGATTGCCCCCAGAATAAGCAGGCTGGTTGACCCAACGTGTAACCAGCAGCGCAGATCGAACATCCCCATGTCTCCAGAACAACCTTGCAAATTCCTCTGTCGTTTCCCCGTTTTATTCACAAACCGGCTGTCTGTCACCATCCCCCCGCCGGCATTTCAAGCTAAACCGAGGAAAGATAAGAACTTGCGCAAAAAATTAAGTTTTGGTTAATTCCAAAAACGCAGGCAGGCGGCTCGAAAATAGGGGAGGTATGGCAAGTTGGGTGCGCGGCGACAGACGACGCCACGCGCGGCCTCACGAATCGCGATCGTACCCCCCCGGGCATCGTTCCCACGCTTCCGCGTGGGAACGCAAGATCGGACGCTTCGCGTCCCATGAAAGGAACCGTAACAACTGAAAACGATGCAGGAGTTTCATGTGTGAAAGTGGAAAAGACGCGAAGCGTCTAAACCGTGCGTTCCCACGCAGAAGCGTGGG
>SLEY01000326.1 GCA_007124535.1 Planctomycetaceae bacterium | reverse complement strand
TTTCTTCTCCTGGCCTGTTATTCGGAGCATTCTCGCTCCTAAGCAACTCTCTGGCTCGCTCAAGTTTTCGGGATGGGGCTCGCATGGGTTGGGCCGCAGGGTTTGTTTCAGGTTGGATACCTTGTTGGTAAATACCCTCCCCGGCCGCTACCGCGTCCGACCCTCCCGCAAGCGGGAGGGTGAAGAGTCCCCTGACCCGCCAGGGGACTCCACCGGATGGGCGAAGGCTCGTCTGCTTTAGCGCTGGGCGCGCTGCAGCAACTGGTTGGCCTTTTGCTTCAGTTCCTCGTCGCTGGTGGCCGCGGCCGCTTGGGGCATGGCCCGGGCCACCGGTTCCGGATGGGCGTCGACGATTTTCTCGGCGATCGCAATGGCGGCGGCGGCGGCGGGGGCTTTCAGGTCGTCATCGTCCAGGTACCCGGCTGCCAATTCCAGTCCCTGGGCCGTGGGGTAGCGTCCCAGGATTTCCAGGGCCAGTTCTTTTTCCGCGTCACGCTGGGCCACGTCGAGGGCTCGGCGGGCCATGGCCACCCGTTCGTCGGTGGACACATCCAACTGGCGGGCGATCCGGAGATAGCCGCGGAGGGTGCGCACCCGAAAACGCGGCGGGCCATCCTGGGCCAATTCCAACAGGACCGGCGCCGCATCGGCACTCATCCACTCGCCCAACACGCGGGTGGCCGCGTCCTGGACCGGGTCCGTCCCTTCGCGAGCGGCCTGAGCCACGCCTTGCAAGGCCCGCTGATCCCCGACGGCGCCCAGCAGATCCAACAAGTGGGCCTTCGCTTCCGTCGAGGCGTCCTCGAAGCGATCCAGGAGCAGGTTCGAGGTTCGCTCGCGATCCGGCATCCGCTGGACGGCCGTGTTCAGGGCGGTTTTGGCCGCTTCGGCCATCGCGGGCGTGCTCGGGCGGACCAGGCGTTCGATCAAGGCCGGCAACTGTTCGAGGTTGACGGTCAGCCCCAGCGCGTTGATCGCGGCGGTGCGAAGTTCCGGATCGTCGGCATCGGCCAGCTGTTGCAGCTGGGGCACCGCCGATTCGATCTGCCGCAATCCGATCAGGTTGATCAGCACGCGTTGCTGGGCGCCTTCGCTGGTCTCCAGCTGTTGGGCCAGTTCGGCATCCACGTCCTCGCCGGCGAGGTCTGCCAGGCTTTCTTGAGCCGCGGAAGCCAACGTGGCGTCCGAATCCACGGCCGCTTGCAGCAGCACGGGGACCGCGGCGCCGTCACCCAGCGAGGCCAGCACCTGGACGGCGGGCAAGCGCAATTCGGGTTCCGCCGAATCGGCCAACTGCAGGACAGTCGGCAGGGCGACCGGCTCGTCCAGATCGCCCAAGACATGGACGACCAGCACCTGGCGGTTCTGGGGCAGGTCTTCGAAGGCATCGATCAAGGCCTGTGCGATCTCCGGGCTGGCCAGTTCATGGGACATGGCCAGGGCCACGCGGAAGCGAGCCGCGTCTTCGTCCTGGAGCAGGTCGACCAGGAGGGCCAAGCCCTGCTCGCCTTGGTAGCGGATCAGGTGGTGCAATGCCGCCAGTTCGTAGTAGGGGGCCAGGTTCGCGTCCGCCACGGCCTGGTACACCTCCACGGCGTCGTCGGGATGCCCGTCTTCGACCAGCATATCGCCGGCGGTCAAGGCGGCGTCGGCCACTGCCCGGCAGGGCTCGTCGGTGGCCAGAGCGGTGATCAGGGTGGCCACGGCCTCGGTCGAGGCGATACGGCCGAGGGCGGCCAGGGCGGCGTCGGCGACCGAGTCGTCTTCCCCGTCCAGCAGGCCCTGCAGGATTTCGACGGCGCCCTGATCCCGGCGCATGCCGATTGAATTGATGACTCCGACCAGCAGTCCGCCTTCCAGGTCCGCCAGCGCTTCGCGGAGGGCTTCATCGACCGCCCCATCCGGGATGGGTTCGAGGGCAAAGCGGGCGTAATGGCCCAACTGGGGGTCGGCCAAAAGTTCGGCCAGCGCCGGCACGGCCTCGGCGGTGCCGATCATCGCCAGCGTCTGGCAGGCCTTGGCCTTGTCGAACAGTTCGGCATCCGATTGCAGCACGGCAATCAGCTCCGCCTCATCGCCCTCCGCCGGCGGGGCCTGTTGAGCGGCGGCGGGGAGGGTTGCGAGCAGCACGGCCAGCAGGACCCGGGAAACAATGTGAAATGCGGGACGCATGGAAATCTCTCCTGTGAGTATTTTTTCGAGTTCTTTGCAAAAGGTGGCCACTGAGGGCGGTGGAGAGGAAGCGGCTTACCAGCCGGGGGGGCTGGGAAGCGGCGTTTCCGTCCACCGCGGGCGGCTTCATCTAGACCCGATACGGTTCGCGCATCGCTCGCGAGCGCATGCGGTTCGCCTCCTCGTCTTCGAAGGCGTCGATCGTCGGATCGTATTTCAGGGTCCGGCCCAACTGCCAGGCGATATAGGCGGCATGGCAGGCGATGTGCGATTGGGCCGCCACGTCGGAATTCGAGTTCGCCGGTTTGCGGGTCTTGACGCAATCCAGGAAATTCCGCACATGGGTCGAGGGATCGGTACCGGCCATCGTAAACACCGTCCGCTCGGTCCGCAGGGTTTCGGGATAGATGGCGAAACGGCCGCTGTCGCCCGTTTCGATCCAGCCTTCGTCCCCTTCGTACCGCACGCTGCAGGTTCCCAAGCCCATCCAGCCGCTGTCCCGCATCACCAGTTTGAGGCCATCGGCATAGTGGCAGATCACGCCGCTGCCTTCCGGAGTGTACTCGACCGGCGCCGTATCGTCCTTCTGGCCGGCCCATTGGCAAAGATCGACGGTATGGGAGCCCCATTCCAGGATGCCCCCGCCATGGAAATCGAAGAAGCCGCGCCAGCCACCGGCCACGTAGCGCGCGTTGTAGGGCCGCCAGGGGCAGGGTCCCAGCCAGGCATCCCAATCCACCTCCTCCTTCGGCGGTTCGGGTTGGGCGGGCAGCCAGTCGTGCCGGGTGGGCGGATTCAGTGTGTTGGCGTGGACCGTGTGCAGCTTGCCCAACCTGCCCGAATGGGCCAAATCGGCGGCGAACTGGAAGTTCCCGATGCTGCGCCGCTGCGTCCCCGCCTGGTAAATCACCCCGTAACGCCGGAACGTGTCGGCCAGCGCCTGGCTCTCGGAAATCGTCATGGAGCAGGGCTTTTCACAAAACACGTCCTTCCCGGCTTTGGCCGCAATGATCGAAGCCATCGCATGCCAGCGGTCCCCGGTGGCGATCAGCACCGAATCGATGTCGGGCCGAGCCAGGATTTCGTCCATGTCGCGGTACGTGGCACAGTCCTCGTTGCCATAATGGTTGTCCGCCAAGTTCTTGACGGCTTCGCGACGTTGGCGGCGGATGTCGCAGATGGCGACGAACTGGACGTCCGGATTATTCATGAACGAACGCAAGACGCCCGTCCCTCGCCCCCCCAAACCGATACCGCCCAGCACGATCCGTTCGCTGGGAGCGACCACGCCGTCGCGGCCGAGTGACGCGGCCGGCAGCAGCGTGGGCAGGGCCAGCACCGCGCTGGCCTTGCCCGTGGTTGCCAGCATCTGCCGGCGGTTGAGTCTGACGGTAGTCTCTGACATGGTGCATCTCCTGTCGAAAAACAAAAAAAACAGCAGGGCGAGTCCGCCTCCGGTCCCCGGGTTGCGACACGCCCTCATGCGCGCCTCCCGGACGCTCAGAAAGCGGAAGACCGAAGCACGGCACACTGGCCTGAGCAAAACAATCGATTATAGCAAGAAGAACGGCGGGCGTCCTCCGTCTGGGCGCCCCAGCCCGAAGAACGTAGACTGAATTCAAAACCCTTTGCCAACCCCCCCCAACCCCCGAATTGAGATTGGACCATGAAAGGTTTCTTGACACACGTTGATCTGGACCAGCTGTACGAAGAGTCGATCCGACCGCTGTCCGATGCCGAACAATTGCGCTTGGTGGAGCGGATTGCCGAGGGACTCGCCCGCCACCTGGAAGGCCGGCTGGAAGCTGGCAGCCATCACGGGGAGCCGAAAGGTCCCGAAAACGCGGCGGGAGTGGATGCCAAAGACTACGTCGAAGAATTGCGCAACGACTGGGACCAGCACACCTCGAATCCGCGATAATGCCCCCCTCATGCAAGTGGCTGGAGTTCCATTTGCTCTTTTTGAAAAACAACACGCTGCCGCCAGTGCCGGTCGTCGGTTTCGGGATAGTCGATGCGATAATGGACTCCGCGTGATTCTTCGCGTTGCAAGGCAGCCCGCGCAATCACGCGCGCCACGGTCAACAGATTTTGAAGCTCCCAGCCGTCCGTATCCTGGAACTGGCGAACCAGCACATATCGCTGCCAGTGTTCCACCGATTGCAGGGCTTCGTCCAAATCCGAACCGTTGCGACGAACTCCCGCATGCCGCCACATCAAACTCTTGAGTGAATTGCGAATATCGGAGACGTCCAGCCACTCATCGGGTTCCGCCAGCCGGGTGTTCGACAGGGGCAGGGCGTGGTAATCGTCGTCCTGGTCGAAGGCGGCCTGCGAGGCGCCCCGCCCTGCCCGAGCACCAAACACCAGGTTTTCCAGCAGGCTATTGGAGGCCAAGCGATTGGCGCCATGCAATCCGCTGGAAGTCACTTCCCCGGCAGCCCACAAGCGGGGGAGCGAGGTGCGACCCTCCCGATCGACTTGGACTCCACCAATCATGTAGTGGGCCCCCGGACGAACGGGTATCCGGTCTCGGGTGATGTCGATGCCGAACTGGGCACAGGTCGCGGCGATTCCTGGAAAGCGTTTCATGACGAAATGCGGTTCCAGGTGGCTGAGTTCCAGATAGACATTGGTATGACGCGTCTTTTCCATCTGGGTCACAATCGCCTTGGACACCACGTCGCGGGGGGCTAATTCGCCTCGCTCGTCATAGTCGGGCATGAATCGGTAACCATGGCGATCGACCAGATAGGCGCCTTCGCCTCGAATCGCTTCGGTGATCAGGCTCCGGCTGCTTCCGGCGATGTAAAGCACGGTGGGATGAAATTGCATGAACTCCATATCGCGGAGCCGGACGCCGGCCCGATATGCGGCGGCATGGCCATCGGCGGTGGCGGCGGACGGATTGGTCGATTCGCGGTACAACTGTCCCGCGCCCCCCGTGCAGAGGATCGTTTGTTTGGCCCAGACGAGCATGGGTCCGCGTGTGCGATGCTTGACAATCGCCCCCCGGCACTGGTCTTCATGGGTCAGCAGGTCCAGGGTGAAGGTATGCTCGCGGATCTGCAGATGGTTCAATCGCCGGGCCCACCCGCTGACGGCTCGCATGACTTCGTGGCCCGTCGCATCGCCCAGGGCGTGGATCACGCGATGGTGCGAGTGGCCGCCCTCCCGCCCGAGCACGAGTTCATCGCCTCGCATATCGAATCGGGTCCCCCAGCGGATCAGTTCCCGAATCCGCCGTGGTCCTTCTCGCACGACATGTTCCACCACGGCCCGATCGCACAGCTGGGCTCCGGCCACCAGGGTATCGTTCACATGCCGTTCAAAGGAATCCTGGGGATCGAAGACGCCGGCGATACCGCCTTGAGCGTAGGCGCTGGCGCACTGACTCAATTCCCCTTTGCTCAGCACGAGCACGGACAATTGGGGATCGGTGGCGATCGCGGCGCAGAGCCCGGCCAATCCTCCCCCGATGATCAGGACATCGGTGAAGTAATGCGGCAGCGATTTGGGATGGAAGGGGATCAGATATCGGGGCGTGGAGAAGTCACTCATCGGTGCGTGCGGTTCCCTTCCTATAGGCGTTAAACTGCTCGAGGTAGCGTGCGGGCGGGCTACCGCGGCGCCCGGTCTCCTGCAGACCACCGACATCATCTGCCCGGCCGGTCGCTCGCCGCGACTCGCTCGGTTCCGCCCGCAGGCCTAAGCTGCGCAAGGCCGTATTTAGCGTGCGGCTGTCCGGCTCCGAAGAATCGGCTTGCTCGTGCAGGGCCTGCCAGCGTTGCAAAAACGCTTGGAGATCTTCGGCGGTCCAATCGAGTTGTTGGAGCAATTCCGGATCGGGATCGTGTTGCTGGTCGCGCAGATACTCCAGCACCAGATTGGTGGCTTGGCGAGCGTATTGGAGATTGGGTTCGTCCGCTTCGGGCACCGCGCCGAACTGGTCCCAGCCGCCCGGCTCGGCCGAGCCGGGGGTCCCGCCCGCCGCTTCCGGTTCTCCCGGTTGCGAATCGGCCGCATCCGCGCCCGGGGGGCCGCCCGGGTGCGGGTCACCGGGGCTCGCCAGATCGTCCCCCGCTGGCGGCGACTCGCCACCCGCTTTCTCCGCTTCGGTCTCCGGCGCGGCCGGTCGCGTTGTCTGTCCGTCCCCCGCTTCGGTTCCCGGAGCGCCCTCGAGATCCTGTTCGAACGGTTGATCGCCGGGCTGGTCTGTCGGAGCCCCCTCGCCCGATTCCGGCGAAACGTGGCTGCCTTCATCCGCCGAGCCCCGGCTGCCCTCACGGTCGCTGCCGGGTTGGTTGCTGCCCTGCCCGTCATCGGCGTCTCGATCCACCTCGTCCGGCTGGATGGGACCGTCTTCTCCCTGAATGCCGGGGGGCGGTTCGGGCGGTTCGTGTTCGGGACGCGTCGAACCTTCATGCCCCTCGACCTCCTCCGGTAGATCTCCGTTCGGTTCTTGTGGTTCCGTGGCGGCATCGGCCGCGTCATGCGCCGGGCCCTGCACCGTATCCAGCGGGTCGCCCGACCCGTCGGCCGGGGGCGTTTCGGGCGGCGGATCCGCATCGCCCGACTCCGAGGGCACCATCTCGGGAACCTCGGACCCCTCCCCGGACGGGCGCTCCTGGTCCGCCGCGTCCGCCTCCGGCTCTCCCGGCTCCGGGCTCACTTCGTCCTGATCATGGGCCAAGTCCTGATCATGGGCCAAATCCTGATCGGTGGGCAAATCCTGATCGGGCTCGCCCGGCTTCGAGAAGGCATCCGGGGGGGCCGGACTCGATTCCGGGTCGCTGGGCTCCTGAGATCGCAGGTACTGGAGGGCCCTTTCGAACACCTCGCCATCATGCA
>SLEY01000193.1 GCA_007124535.1 Planctomycetaceae bacterium | reverse complement strand
GAGTGTCACGCTGCTTGGGGGTTGCGCTGCTGTTGATCCACTTGGTCATCCTGCCTGCTCGGGCGGCCGACGAGGCGCGGATTTTGGGTCCCGATCGGGTGGTACTGATCGAAGAGCAGGCGTGGCCGGCCTTCAACTGGGCTTCTTTCGATCAGGACAAACTGGTCAGCCAGGGCGATCATCAGTACACCGTCTTCTGGGCGGAGGATCGGGTGCTGACGGTCGCCCGGCGGCATCTGGCGAGCGATGAAGTTCAGACGGTCCGTTTGGAGGATTACCGGCTGGCCGCTGGTCTTCCGGAGCGTCAGCAGCGCAATGGCCACCGCAACACGGTGATCGGGATTAGCCCGTCCGACGGGCGCGTGCACTTGGCTTGGGACCATCACAACAACGATTTGAACTACACGCGCAGCCGCGCCGGTTGGACGACGGAGCCGCCGGAGGTCATTTGTGCGTTGGACTTTGAGCCGCGTCAACCGGTTGTCGAGAACGCCCCCCAGCGGGTGACCTATCCCCGTTTCTTCAACGCTCCGGATGAAACGCTCTATTTCTTCTACCGCAGCGGTGGCAGCGGGGCCGGCAACATCGCGCTGTTCGAGTACGGCGGGGCTGACGGCTCGTGGCAAATGATCAGCGATCGGTTGTTCGGGTCCGAAGGTCGGTATCCGCCCTGGAACAACAGCACCTCGCGCAATGCCTACATGCACGATCTGCTGTTCGATCGGCAGGGGCGTTTGCACATCACCTGGGTTTATCGCGAAGTCGGGCGCAGTTGGGCCAGCAATCACGATTTGCATTATGCGTACAGCGACGACCAGGGTCGCAGTTGGAAGAACAACTCGGGCAAGTTGATCGCGGACACCCGTTCGGGTGAACGCATTGTTTTGGACAGTCCGGGCATCGTAGTCTACGAGATCCCGATTTTTTCGTGGCTGATGAACCAATGCGCCATGACGTTGGATTCGAGAAATCAACCGCATGTGGCGACTTATCATATGGCGGAGCCTTTTGAGCCGGCCGATTTGCAGCACGACCCGCCGGGAGCCGAGCAGCACCGGCTGAATTACTACCACTATTGGAGGGATGAAGATGGCGAATGGCATCGCAGTGAGCCCTTGCCCATGCCTTCGCGGCGTCGCCGACCGATGATCGTTTCCGGTCCGGACGACACGATCATCATTTACTTCACCAGCCGGGAGGGTTTTCAAGCCCATGTGGCACGGGCCGAAGATCGTTGGAGTCATTGGCAGACGTTCCGGTTGACCGGTCCGGAGTTTGAAGTCAATGATGCCACGAAACCGGACAGACGTTTGCTTCGCGAGCGGGGGGTTTTGTCGTTTACGGTGGATCCGCGGGGTCAGCAGCCGGGCCGGGGTTTTGCGATTTTGGATTTCGAGATGGATCGCCTGTTGGCTGCCTGGGCGGACGGTCTGGGAGAGCCCGTCGAGATTGCGGATTCCCCCTAGCACTGTGGCTCACGATTGACGGCAGATTGCCCGTGACGTCGGTGCTGTAATAGTTGTATTTGGGGATGTGTTTTCAACCTGAACTGAGGTCCGGAATGCCATGGCGCTGGGGATCCAACCAACCGTCGATTTCGTGTTCAAGAAAGTCTTCGGCAGTCCGGAGAACCTCCCCGTATTGATCGGGTTGCTGAACGCCATCTTGCAGCGTGAAGAGATTCTCTCGGTGTACACACGGTGGAGCTGACCAAGTATAATTTGCAGGAGGCCACGATCTCGGCCGCTCCGGCCATCGAGCAATGGGCTTTTTTCTTTTTGTTTGCGGACCGATACGAGTCCGGGCGGTTGCGGGAGCTGTTGCCGGGCGTCGAATTCCAGCAAGCGATTTCTGTGGTCGAGGCGATTGCGGCGAGAACGGAGGATTGGATGATGTACGACCAGCGTTTGAAGGCTCAACGCGACTATCAATGGGGATTGAACAGCGCGCGGCAAGAGGGCTTGGAAGAAGGCCTGGAGAAAGGCCGGGAGAAAGGCCGGGAAGAGGGCTTGGAAAAAGGACGAGAAGAGGGGATGGAAAAAGGTGAAGTTGTGGGGAAAATTCAACTTCTCCAAGAGCTTCTCGGCGACGAGTTGACGTCTGCGGCCGATCTGCGCAAGCTGGCAATCGACGAACTATCCACCATGCTGGGGGAATTGCAGCAGCGTTTGCGGTCACGCGAATCCTGACCGAATGGCCGTTCTCTTCAGACGCTGGCGTTGACCACCGCGGCAGCCACGGACCATCATGTCCTGAATGGGGAATGTGCGCCCTTCTTGGGCGCGGTGAGTTCTTGATGGTGATTCGCGGCACGACCAAATCAGGCCCCCAATCTGTGCTTACTTACTTGTGCCGCTGGGAGAAAGCGAATACAACATCGGTTACCCGTTGTTCGGCCGCACGATCAAGGGCGGCGACGGATCGAGATTTGACGTTTTCCCCCGTATCGAACCTTCAGCGAGAGCGAATTCTATGTACGAAGAGAACCTTGTCAAAGGCGACAATGTAGCCCCGATTCTGGAGCGTGCGCTCGACGCGGGTGGCGGCCTGCTGCGGCTGACCCCCAACTGGGTGCCCCGCAGTTTCCTGCATCCAGGTAAGCGGATCAAATTGCATCCCGAGGACTACTATGCCTACGGTGCCCATCGGGGTGGTATTGATGAGCGATGGTTTGCCAGCACGACGGATGCGGCCAACGAAGGCCGGGTGTGGCACGAGGGTCAGAGTTTCTGCCTGTGCGAAGGTCAGGTCTTCCTGTTGAAGGATGCCGTGGCGGAAGCCGGAGCCCGGGTGATCGGCAGCCAGTTGTTCGACCGCTACCAGCGTTGGCCCGTGTACTCGAAATTCTTCGACAACATGGGCCCCATCCCGCACCATATGCACCAGAGTTTCGAGCATGCCAAACTGACGGGGCAGGAGGGCAAACCGGAGGCCTACTATTTCCCGCCGCAGTACAACAATTGCGACAACAACTTCCCCTACACTTTCTTCGGGCTCGAACCCGGCACGACCGAGGGCCAGTTGCGGAAGTGCCTGGAGGACTGGAGCAAGGGCGACAATGGCATCCTGGACCTGTCCAAGGCGTATCGGCTGAAGCGTGGCACCGGATGGCTGGTGCCTCCGGGAGTCCTCCATGCCCCCGGTTCGCTGTGCACGTATGAGCCGCAGTGGGGCAGCGACGTGTTCGGCATGTTCCAGTCGCTGGTCGAAGGTCGCGAAGTGCCCTGGTCGCTGTTGGTCAAGGACGTACCGGAGGACAAGCATCAGGATTTGGACTTCATCATCAGCCAGCTGGATTGGGAGCGCAATGTCGATCCCAGCTTCAAGGACAACCACTACCTGGAGCCGATCGTGGCCGACGAGGGCGAGGGCTGGGTGGATCGCTGGATCGTGTATGGGCTGGTCGATGGCCAGCAGTTATTCAGTGCTCGCGAGTTGACCGTGGAGCCGGGCGCCAAATGCACGTTACGCGATCCGGGTCCGAGCGGTTGGTTGACCACGCAAGGCAAGGGGCGGATGGGCAAGTTGAATTTGCAGACCCCGGCCATGATCCGTTTTGGCGCGTTCACCGAGGACGAGGTGTTCATCACGCACGAGGCGGCGGCGGCGGGCGTCGAAATCGAAAACACCGGCAGCGAACCGCTGGTCGGCCTGCGGTACTTCGGCCCCGATACGTTTGAAAGCGTCCCGAATCTGGGCGATTACAAACGTTAGAACGGCATCATTCCACGCACCCCTGCAACAAGGCAATCTGTTCAAGGTAATCGATTATGAGCAACAACTATCCGAAACTGCACAACGCCATGTGGCCGGGACTGGTGGGCAAGGAGGAGGGCACGGACCATCCGCCGATCAGCCTGGAACGCATGTTGGAACTGACGGCCGCTGCGGAAGTGGACGGTCACAAGTTCGAGGGGGTGGATTATTTCCTGTTCTTCCCCCACACGGATCCGGACGCCAGCGAGGACGAATTGAAGCGGATCGCGGATTTGATCGCCGGTTACGGCTTGAAAGTCGGCACGCTGGTCGCTCCCATCTGGCCCGGAACGGTGGGCGCCAGTGCGATGGGCAGTGACCAGGATCGCGAGAAATTCGTCCTGGCGGTGCGCAAAGCCTGCCGGATCGCCAAGGTGTTCAATGAGCAGGGCGTCCGCCAGTACGGCAACATCCGCATCGACTCGGCGACCGGTGTGGAGGAATGGGACAAGGATCCGGCGGGGAATACGAAGCGGATCGCCGACACGTTCCGCGAGGCGGCACGCGTGGCGGCGGATCATGGCGAGCGGCTGGCGGCCGAGGGGGAGATCTGCTGGGGCGCCATGCACTCGTGGAAGCACATGCTGAACCTGCTGGAAGAGGTTGGCATGCCGGAGACGCTGGGGTTCCAGGCGGACCAGGCGCACACGTACTTGTACCTGCTGGGGTACAACGCCGAAGAGCACGCGCTGCTGAAACCCGGTTACAGCCCCGAGGAATTCGAAGCGGCCTACCGGACGATGACCGACGCCTTGCGTCCCTGGACGATCGATTTCCATGTGGCCCAGAACGACGGCACCGTGCATGGCACGGGCAGCCACAGCAAGACGGGCCGGCACTGTCAGGCCGACGACCCGAACGGGAAACTGGACATCACCCACACCGCCGGATACTGGTTGCAGGGCGCCGCGGATCGCGGGATGCAGCACATCTGCTGGGACGGCTGCATGTTCTCGAACGAAGTGCTGGAGAGTCCGGAAACCTGGAATGCGATCCTCCGTGCCATGTTGGCGGTTCGCGAGGCGCATGGCTGGCAGGTTTGATTCATGCCGGCTGGATAGATCGTGCGCCGGCCGGGAGGTCCGGTCGGCGCGGTGTTTTTACCGCATATTTCAACAGACAAGGGAACACGCATCATGGCCAAACCACTGAATATCGGGCTGATTGGCGTCGGTTTCATGGGTCGCACGCACAGCAACGCCTGCAACCGCCTGAACAACTTTTTCGATTCGCCCTACCAGCCAGTGCTGAAAGTGGTCTGCGGTTTGGAAGCCGATAACCCCGCAGCGTTTGCCAAGCAGTGGGGCTACGAGGAGCACGAGACGGATTGGCGGAAGGTGATCGAGCGAGACGACATCGACATGGTCGACATCTGCGTGCCCAACAACATGCATGCGGAGATTGCGATCGCGGCGGCCAAAGCTGGCAAAGCCATCTTGTGCGAAAAACCGCTGGCCCTGGACAGCGCCCAAGCCGAGGAGATGGTGGCGGCGGTCGAGCAGGCAGGGGTGCCGAATTTGGTGTCCTACAACTATCGCCGCGTCCCGGCGGTGACCCTGGCCAAACAATTGATCGACGAAGGCCGCTTGGGCAAGGTCTTCCACTACCGCTCGTTGTTCCTCCAGGACTGGACCATCTCGGCCCAGGTGCCCCAAGGCGGCAAGAATACCTGGCGGCTGGATGTCAAGACGGCCGGATCCGGCGTCACCGGCGACCTCCTGGCCCACTGCATCGATACGGCCCTCTGGCTGAACGGGTCGATCACCGACGTCTCCGCAATGACCGAAACGTTCATCAAGCAGCGCAAGCATGCCGAGACGGGCGAGATGACCGATGTGGGCATCGACGACGCCTGCGCGTTCCTGTGCCGTTTCGGCAACGGCTCGCTGGGCGTGTTCGAATCCACCCGCTATGCCCGCGGGCACAAGGCCCTCTATACCCTGGAAGTCAACGGCGAACACGCCTCGCTCCGCTGGGACCTGCACGACCTGCACCGGCTGGAATACTTCGACCACCGCGATGATTCGACCGTCCGCGGCTGGCGCTCGGTCCACGTCACCGATCACGACATGCCTTATATGAAGCATTGGTGGGTGCCCGGCCTGCAGATCGGCTACGAACACACCTTCGTCCACCAGCTGGCCGACTTCCTGGAGGCGATGGACCGCGGCGAAACCTGCAGCCCGTCCTTCCGAGAAGCTCTGGAAACCCAGAAAATCTGCGATGCCATCCTGAGCAGCGGCAAATCCGGGCAGTGGCAGGGCACGTCCTGAGTTCTGCGGCACGCCTGACGGCGCCCGCGCCGGCGGGTCCCCTTTCCCGCCGGCGCCCTCGCCAGCGTCCCATCGCCCCCCCGAAATTCGGCCGGGGAAACGCCGCAAATCCCGATTGCACGTGCACCCAGAGCAAGCACGAACCATGCTGCCCCCGTCCCCCTTTCCGCCGGTACGCTTCAACCACCAAGGAGTTCGATCATGCCTGTTGACAAGTCTGGAAGTTCGTGGCCATTCGGGTTCCGGTTCCTTGCCCTGGTTGGGGCCGTTCTTGCAGGGACCGCCCTGGCGGAGGAACCCGCCGAGCGACCGAATATCTTGTGGCTGACCTGCGAGGATATCAGTCCTTTCTTGGGAGCCTACGGGGACCCGCTGGCCCACACGCCCCATCTGGACCGGTTCGCCGAACAGGGGATCCTGTATACCCAGGCCTATGCCAACGCGCCCGTCTGTGCCGTCGCCCGTTCGACGTTGCTGACGGGCATGCATTCGCCGGCGATCGGCACGCACCAGATGCGTTCCCGCCCCGATCTTCCGCCGCAGATCCCCGCCTATTCCAAATTGTTTCGGGAGGCCGGATATTATTGCACGAACAACGTCAAGACCGACTACAACTCCAGCTACCTGGGCGATCCAACCCTCTGGGACGAGTCCAGTAATCGGGCCCATTACCGCCAGCGTGCGGAGGGACAGCCGTTTTTCGCCGTGTTCAACGACACGCAATCGCACGAGTCGCGTCTGGATCGCCTGCCAGAGGATTTTCGTACCCGCGTGGATCCCCAGCAGGTCCAGCTGCCGCCAATCCATCCGGATCTGCCGGAGATGCGGGAAGCTTGGGCCCGTTTGTACGAGTTGATCGAGCGAGTGGATACGTGGTTCGGGCGGAAGCTGGCGGAACTCGAGGAGGAGGGCGAGGCGGACAATACGATCGTCTTCTTCTACGCCGACCATGGCGGCATGCTGGCGGGCACCAAGCGTTATTTGAACATGCCCGGCACGCAAGTGCCTTTGATT
>SLEY01000307.1 GCA_007124535.1 Planctomycetaceae bacterium | reverse complement strand
TGGCCGCGGCGCGCGGTGCCGATGACCGCCCGGCCGTCGCGGGCGACCACGGCCAGCACGGCCCAGCGGAGCGGGCTGCCCAGTTCGCCTCGTTTCGGCCCGGTGATCCAGCGCACGCACTAGCGGGCAGGCGCGCCAGGGGTGGGGGCGTCGGTCGGTTCTGCCTTGTGGATTTCTCCGGTGGTCAGCATGGGGGTGGCATCGATCGATTCCGCTTCCATCATGGCCACCATGCGTTGCAGGGAACTGAGGATTTGCATTTGTTCCCAGGATTGCAGGCGGTCGAATTTCTTCAGGAAACGTTCTTGGAAAAAGGTGGGGTTTCGGCCCAGCAGTTGCTCGGCCTGTGGGGTGACTCGGACCAGCATCCGGCGGCGGTCGCGCTCGCTCCGCTGGCGGGTCACCAAACCCCGTTTGACTAGGCGACTCAGCACGTCGGTGGCGGTTGCCTGGCTCAAATGGACATGTCGAGCCAGTTCGCCGACCGACGCCTCCCCCAGTTCGACTAAAGAACGTAGTACGATTAGTTGGGGTCCTGTCAGGCCGTAACGTTCCAGCAGCAAGCGGGATTGGATGTCGATCGCGCGGATGATGCGACGGAGCGCGATCAACACTTGCTCGGAAATCAGCGGTTCCAGGCGTGTTCCAGCTGGCGAATGTTCGGGATGGTCGTTCATCGTTCGGTTCCGAAAAACCGGTTGACTGATCTAGTTCAGGCCACAATCATACGGTGCCGGCTTGGCGGTCGGCTACATCCGAAATGACGGATCAGCTATAGCCTTTATGGACTAATTTCGGGATTCTTTGTCGTTTTATCGTTCATCGGGGCCCGAGAAACGTCGATGATTGGCCGTAATTTTATATCGTACTCGAAAAAATAAAAATCACTTCATGCAGGGGGTCCTTGTGTTTCTTTCGGGAAAAACCGTGGTTTGCGTGGTCTGGAAAACCTGATTTTTCCCGCGAAACGAGAAAATTGGCGGCTGGCCGACTTTGTCTTATTGACAGATGAAATCCATCGTGTACAAAGGACAGATGATCGTTACAGCTCTTTAGTGCTGTTCTGGCAAGAAGTCCTCGATAACGGGTGTCGATGTCTGGAATCTTATTACGTCCACCGGCTGTGGTCGATGGCGTGGCTCTGAGTCGATTGGTGCAACGCTGCCACCCGCTGGATGCCAACTCGGTATACGTGTATTTGCTGCTGGGGTGTCATTTTCGGGACACCTGTGTGGTAGCGGAGCGAGATCAGGAGGTCGTCGGATTTGTGTCGGCCTATATCCCCCCGCGTCAGCGGGAGGCGCTTTTCGTTTGGCAGGTGGCGGTGGATGCCGTCGCTCGCGGCCAGGGGTTGGCCGGTCGGATGCTGGATGAATTGCTGGGGCGGCCCGCTTGTGCGAAGGTCTCCTACTTGGAGACGACCGTGACTCCCTCGAACGAGCCCTCGAGGCGTCTGTTTCAGGCGTTGGCTCGGCGTTTGGGCACGGAGTGCCGTACGAGTGTGTTATTTCCGAGCGAATTGTTTTCGGGCGCCGATTCGGAGGAATCGGCGGATGCGGGCGCTCCGCCGCATGAGGCGGAGGAGTTGTTGCGTATCGGCCCATTTTCATGGAGTTGCACGCAAGTGTACTCCCATTCTGGAGGCGAACCACAGGCGTGAATATCTTCGAACGTATTGAATCGAATGTCCGCGGCTATTGCCGCTCGTTTCCCGTCGTATTCCAGCGTGCTCGCGGGGCGATGCTGCACGACGAGGAAGGCCGGTCGTATATCGACTTCCTGGCAGGGGCCGGGACGCTGAATTACGGCCATAATCCTCCGGTGATCAAGCAGAAGCTGATCGAGTACCTGGAGAGCGATGGCGTGTTGCATGGTCTGGACCTGCACACGGTGGCCAAACGCGATTTTCTGGAGACGTTCGAGCGGTTGATTTTGTGGCCGCTGGAGATGGACTACAAGGTCCAGTTTCCGGGTCCGACCGGTACGAACGCGGTCGAGGCGGCGTTGAAACTGGCCCGCAAGGTGACGGGTCGGACGAATGTTGTCAGTTTCACCAACGGTTTTCACGGGGTGAGCTTGGGTTCGGTGGCGGCGACGGGGAATTCGCATTTCCGGGAAGGAGCGGGCGTTCCCTTGTCGAACACGACGTTCATGCCCTATGACAACTATCTGGAGGATGCCGACTCGTTGGAGTACCTCCGCCGTTTTCTGGAGGATGGCAGCAGCGGTCTGGACCATCCGGCGGCGGTGATTCTGGAGACGGTCCAGGGGGAAGGCGGCATCAACGTGGCCAGTCCCGAGTGGTTGCAGGGGGTGGAGGCGATCTGCCGCGAGTTCGAGATGCTGTTGATTGTGGACGACATCCAGGTCGGATGTGGGCGGACCGGTTCGTTCTTCAGTTTTGAGGAAGCCGGGATCACGCCGGACATCATCACGCTGTCCAAGGCGCTCAGCGGTTGCGGTCTGCCGTTTTCGCTGGTGGTGATGAAAGAGGAGTTGGACCAATGGAAGCCGGGCGAGCACAATGGCACGTTCCGGGGGCATAATCTGGCGTTCGTTTCGGCGGCGGCCACCTTGCGGCATTTCTGGAGGGACGGCCGTTTGATGGCGGACGTCCGTTCCAAGGGCCGGATGGTTCGCGAGCGGTTGGAGGCGATTGCCGAGCGTTTTTCGGTGGTCAACCTGACGGCTCGCGGCCGCGGTCTGGTTTGGGGACTCGCCTGCCGCGAGTATCCGGAACTGGCGGGAGCGGTCAGCGCGGCGGCCTTCGAGCGGGGCTTGATCATCGAGACCAGCGGGACCGACGACAACGTTTTGAAGCTGCTGCCGCCGTTGACGATCGAATGGGAAGTCCTGGAGAAGGGACTGGACATCATCGAAGAGAGCTACGAGGCGGTGTTGGACGACGAGCAGTTTCTCCAGCAGCACGACCTTTTGGAGACCAGTTCGTGATTGTCAAAAAGTTGTCGGAGATTCAAGATTCCGAGGGGGAGGTGTCCGGTGGCAATTGGACCAGCCGCCGGTTCCTGCTGGCCCGGGACGGTATGGGGTTCTCGCTGCACGATACCCTGATCCATGCCGGTACGGAGACGTTGATCTGGTATCGGAACCATTTGGAGGCGGTGTACTGCATTGAGGGCGAGGGCGAGGTGGAGGTCTTGGCGGCCTCCGATTCGGATCGCCGTTTTCCAGCGGCTCGACCCGGGATCGAGGGCGAAGAGGAAGTCGAGGTCATGGAGCGGGGGGTGATTTACCCGATCGTAGCGGGGACGATGTACGCCCTGGACGGTCACGAGCGTCATCTGCTGCGTGCCAAGACGGAGATGCGGATGATCTGCGTGTTCAATCCGGCCTTGACGGGGCGGGAAGTTCACGACAAGGATGGCGTGTATCCGGCGGCAGCGGCGTCGTTTTTGGAGCAGGTGTAGCAGGGGGGGCAGGCGGGGCATGAGCGAGTCGCGGCAACCGGATTTCCCCGAGGCGGGCGTTTCGCATTCCGCGAAATCGGCGCCGCCGCAGCCGACGTCGTTGGACATGCGGCTGTTCGCCGCGGTCCGCCAGGTGGAGGCTTGGCTGTTGTCGTGGGCGGTCATCGCCATGGCCGTGCTGACCATCGTGAATGTGTTGTCCCGCACACTGCTGGACCGCCCTCTGGCGTCGGCCGAGGAGTTGACCGAGTTCCTGATCATCTTTGTGTGCTTTGTCGGCTTGAGCTATGCGGCCGGCCACGGGCGGCACATCCGCATGACGGCGCTGACGGACCAGTTGCGGGGCAAGAGCCGCAAGGCCCTGGCGCTGGCCACGGCCACCTTGACGGCGGCCCTGATGTTCGTGCTGGCTTGGTACTCGATCCGCTACCTGCGCGTGGTCTACATGCTGGGCACCGCCTCGCCCGTCCTGCACGTACCCTACTGGATCGTCTACCTGGCCGCTCCCCTCGGCCTGGTCTTGGCGGGAGTCCAGTACGCCCTGGCGGTGGTGCGGAATCTGCGCGAAGTCGAGGTCTATCTGTCCTATGAGAAGAAGGACGAGTACGAGGATCTTGACGAAGCGATGGAGCGGGGGCGTGGAGCATGCTGATTTGGCGCGGTACCGGCGAACGACCGGGGTGTTTCCCCTTCGGCTGAGCGAGTAAGACCCATGGCCTTCCTGCTGATCGGCATCCTTCTGGTCCTGTTGCTGTTGGGTTTTCCCATGAAGGTCCCGCTGCTGACCGCGGCGGGGACCGTATTGTGGGTCTATTATCCCGAGGTGGATCCGGCCGTACTCATCCAGCAGATGGTGGGGGGGATCAAGCCGTCCGCCCTGATCGCCGTGCCGATGTTCATTCTGGCGGCCGAGATCATGACGCGGGGCCAGACGGCCAATCGGCTGATGGATCTGATCATGACGTTCGTCGGTCATTTTCGCGGGGGGTTGCCCATCACCAGCGCGGTCAGCTGCACCTTATTCGGAGCGATTTCGGGTTCGACCCAGGCGACGGTGGTGGCCATTGGCGGTCCGATCCGCCCGCGGTTGTTGAACGCTGGCTACCCGGATTCCTTCACTTCGGCCTTGATTATCAATGCCAGCGACATTGCCCTGTTGATCCCGCCCAGTATCGGGATGATTGTTTACGGCGTGGTTTCGGGCACTTCGATTGGCGAATTGTTTTTAGCGGGGGTGGGTCCGGGGCTGTTAATCCTGCTGCTGTTCTGCGTGTATTGCTACGTGGCTTCGATCCGGCTGGACATCCCCCGTTTGCCGCGGACGGACTGGGGCACGCGGCTGGTGGCCTTGCGCAAGGCCCTGCTGGCTTTGGGTTTCCCCGTGATCGTGATCGGCGGGATCTACCAGGGTTGGTTCAGCCCGACCGAAGCGGCGGCCATGTCCGTGCTGTACGCGGTGATTTTGGAAATGGGGGTCTACCGCGATTTGTCGTGGCGCGAGTTGCCGGACATCGCGCTTTCCACGGGCATGATCACGGCGGTGGTGTTCATCCTGGTCGGAGCGGGTACGGCTTTTTCCTGGGTGATTTCGTTCGCTCATCTACCGGAAGTCCTGATCCAGGACTTCTTGCAGTTGGGCCCGGAGTCGGGTTATGTGACGATCATGGCCACGATTTCGATCGCCTTTTTCATCGGCTGCATGTTTGTCGATCCGATCGTGGTGATCCTGATCCTGACGCCCATTTTCCATCCGCTGGCGGTGGATGCGGGCATCGACCCGGTATTGGTCGGCACGGTGGTCACGCTGCAGGTCGCCATCGGCTCGGCGACGCCTCCCTTTGGTTGTGACATTTTCACGGCGATTGCCGTATTTCGCAGACCCTATCTGGCCGTCATTCGGGGAACCCCGCCGTTCATTCTGCTGTTGGCCCTGGCCGCCGTGCTGCTGATCGCCTTTCCCGAAATCGCCCTTTGGTTGCGGAATCTGGCTTTTGATAAATGATCGCCGCGGAGCCTTCTTTTTTTGGTGAAGAGTTCTCACGATGCGAACCCGATTGAACTTCCGACCGGCCGGGCCGTTTCGAGCGCGGTACCTGCCGCTACTGCCCGTCCTGGCCACGCTGCTGGTGGCCGGCTCCTGCCAAGCGCCGGCCGAACAGCAGGGGGGTGTGGAAGAGTGGCGTTTTGCCATCGAGGAAACCATCGGCAGTGTCCAGCACGAATACGCCCTGCGATTCAAAGAGCTGATCGAAGAGCGGACCGAGGGGCAGGTGAAAGTGACCGTCTACACGTACGGCACGCTGGGCACCTCGGACCAGTTGACCGAACAGCTGCAATTGGGTGCGGTGCAGTTCGCCATGGCCTCGCCGGGCCATTTGGGGAAATTGATTCCGGAGGTCCAGGTGTTCCTGCTGCACTTCGTGCTTTCGGACGACGAGCGGGTGAATCAGCAGGCCCTGCGTGATCCGGAGCTGATCGGTTTGTTGGACGACTTGTATGCGACGAAGGGGATGGCGCTGTTGAGTGCCTTTTCGGAAGGCTGGCAGGTTTGGACGACGCGTCGCCCGGTGCGGGAGCCGGCGGATTTTCGCGGGCAGCGCATCCGCGTGATGACTTCGCCCCTGTTGCTGGCCGCCTATCGGGCTTACGGGGCCAGTCCGACTCCGCTGCCGTATGCCGAGGTCTACAGTGCGCTGCAGTTGAACATGGTGGACGGTCAGGTGAATCCGGTGTTCGCGATCCAGGAGATGAGTTTTCATGAAGTGACCGACTGGATGATTTTCGCCGGTCAGGCCCCCTTCATCGCCACCGCGGTGGCCAGCCGCGATTTCTTCGACGGGCTGCGCCCGGAACGCCAGCAACTGGTCCGCGAGACGATCGACGAACTGGATGAATTCGTGTTCCAGGCCCAGCGCGATTTCAATCGGGAGCGGCTGGAGATCATTCGCAGCCAGCGGCCCGACATGGAGATCCTCCATCTAACGGACGAGGAGCGCGAGCGTTTCCGCCAGGCCAGCTTGCCGGTGCGCGACCTGTATCTGAGAATGGGAGGCCCGCGGGCGGCGGAGGTGTTGGACCGGCTGCTGGCCGCCGTGGCCCGTGCCGAGGAGCAGGCCGAATCCGCATCCTGACACAAGGAGCAACCCGTCATGGCTTCGGTTTGGAGGAAATGTTCGACGAGCGCGATGTGGCGGAGCACCGCGAGGTGATGGCGCATGCCGGGTCGTTGGGTTTGCGGATTTGCAACATCGACGGCGAGGGGCGGGGCATTCCGCGTGCGGTTTTGGCGGAGACTTTCTCGACGCCGCGTGGCGAGCGGCCGTTGTTCGACATCACCAATCCCTCGTTCAGCCACGGGATGGGGTTGGGCCAGGTAGCTCAGCCGGATCGACACCCGCGTCCGTACATTCTCGCGTCCTTTCTGTGTACGCTTCAACCAGCCAATTGCAGCGCATGGTAGCGATTCAGCCAGACGTGATCCAATGGCATCCGTTCCCGCCGGACTCGGCGAGCCCGCACGGGATCGTCCGCCACGGCGTCGGCCGCCTGCGCGAACGCCTCGCTGGCCGCATTCAGATCCTCCAGCGGCAGCCAGGCGGAGGTGTCGTCCATAAAGCAGCGCAGGTACACGCCCGAC
>SLEY01000272.1 GCA_007124535.1 Planctomycetaceae bacterium | reverse complement strand
AGCCGGGGCTTCTGGCTGAACCCGGCTTCCTGGAACATTCCGGGAATCTTTCCCGTGGCTCCTATCGGGTATCCGCCGCCGTGGCCTCCTCGACGATACGGATCTCGTCATCGGTCAGGCCAACGAACAAAGGGCACGTCAAGAAACCACTCCGGCACGGTGTTCTCGGCGACCAGCGTGCGAACGATCGCTTCGCCCACGACCTCTCGGACGGACGTGTAAAGAACCAGGCGATCGAAATGCTCGCGGCAGAACTCGACAAACGCGTACAAGCCCGGCCGCGCGAATTGGCTGACCGCGTTGGAGATCAAGGTTCCTTCCAGCTCGAGTGCAAGGATGGATTCGCGAGGCATTCGGTGGCGTCCTTGAAAGAGCGGCGCACTGATCAACGGCTTGGCAATTGGGCAGTCTGCCTGTCATGGGCAAGTATGAACGGAAGCAGGCGGACGATGTTCCGGGCGTCGTCGATACCCCGGTGGTGGCTCCCTTGCAGCGGCAAGCCGACCCGGCGCAGAGCGGGCGCCATGCCTTCGGGCTTCCGCAGGCCCATGGCCTTGGCGAACCGTCGTTTCAGGTTGAGATCTATCTCGACCGTTCGAGCCTAAATTCAGGTTTGCGTTCGTCGGGTTGGGGCTGGAGTGGCGATAGCCGGCGGCACGGCACACGGGAGGGGGTAGGCCGGCGGTGGTGAGGCACCGGGTCCTCCGGCAGCGAAGGCCGGTTCCATGCCGGTACGGCTGGCGGTTGCTTCACCAGTTCGGTCTTCGCCGGACCGGGTTCGGCCGTCACACGGGGCTGGTGGGACAAGAATAACACAATCGGAAGATGGCCGAAAGGGTCTGGAGCCATGGTGTGCAGGGTGTCGGCACTCGGATCGGCCAGCCGGGCATCGTACCCCAACACGGGCTAATATGCGTTTTCATGGCTGCCTCCCTTCCGTTTCTCGATCGTAGTAAGGTGTTCCGGGCGTGCCGGCAACGATCGGTCAGGCGGGTGGGGCACGCGTCGTTTCGTCACGGTTACGGGCCGACCGAAAAAATATTCGTGCAATTCTGGGGGCGGCCCCACGTGGGATGAACGCGGCTCGCCCGACGCCGAATGCGATGGGATGGTCCGGGACCACGTCCAGCTCGGCGCCGCACCCGCCCAGCCCGCCGGTACCCCGTCCGTGTGGCAGCGGTTCGGCAGGCATTGAAGCGGCCCAAGACGGCTGGCGGGACGCCCGGAGCCGTCGCAGATTCTCGGCAATCCCCCAAACCGCCATCGTCCACCTCTCTCGCCTGTGCGCAGGTCCCTGGTTGCGCTGCGCACATGGCCCGCCGCGAAGGGTTTCCACTGCGGTTGGTCTCTCCGCGCCAACGCGTACCGTGTGCGATGATCGGGGCGCTGTCACGGTCAGCAAATCGCTTCCATGCGTTGGTTGAACCAACCAAGAATTTGCTCGTAAGTAACCCGGCCCACGAATCCTTTGCTCGCCTCCGATGTTCGGCCGCCGACGAGCCGCCGCGGTGACACATCGAACCGCACAAGCTGCGATGCGGCACTCGAAGATTGACTTGACGATGAACGTTGACACCGACCCCGCCTTGCTGGATATTGCGGGGGCTGTGGAACGACTTCCGGACTTGCCGCTTGACGGACACGGGGACGCGACCGGACGGGGGACCGTGGCTTTGACCGGAACTGAGGACGTGACGCCTTCCGGGACGCTTCCAAAATCGCCCCCAAAATGTCCGCAAGTATCGCCGCCTTCTGCCGGGGATTCCTGCATATCGGGGACCATTCCTGATGGTAACCCGAAATCGGACAAACAACTCCCGAAACAAGAAAAACCCGCTATTTTCCCAGGAAAACGCGGGCTTTCTCGGGTTGTCAGACAAGGGGTGGCTGAGGGGATTTGAACCCCCGACCCTCAGAGCCACAATCTGATGCTCTATCCAACTGAGCTACAGCCACCGTCGGAGGGGAAACTGCCGCTCGCACCAAGCGAACACGCCAGAAGATGTTCAGTTTAGCCACGTAGACGTTCGTGGTCAACGGGCTGGGCGGGGAAATTTTCCAGGGGGGTGGCCGTCGGCACCCGAGGGTGGACTCTAGGCGAACCCGGCAACGGCCTTTTATAATGACGGTCTGCTAAGAACGCGACTGGGCCAGCGGTGCGTTGCAGGGAATGCCGGTTGCCCAGTCCAAATCACTACGGGGGCCTATCATGCCAGTCGAAATGCAGCTGTCGCGGATCATTATCAGCGAGATTCACGATCAGCAGATTATCTATTTGTCCGAGGTGGACGGGCACCGCCAGTTCCCCATCGTGATCGGGATCTTCGAAGCCACCAGCATCGAACGGCGGATCAAAGGGCTCAAGGCGCCGCGACCGCTAACCCATGACCTGATCGTCGGTACCATCCGGCAACTGGGGGCCGAACCGGACAGTGTGGTCGTCAGCGACCTGAGAGACGGAACGTATTTCGCCGAATTGCGGGTGCAAAAGGATGGTGAATTGGTGGGGATCGATGCCCGTCCGTCCGATGCCATCGCGGTGGCCGTAAGCTGCGAGCCCCCGTTGCCGATCTTCGTGGCCGAACAGGTCTTGGACGAAGCGGTCAGCGATTCGCTCTGAAAACCCCGCACCCATGCACCCGGTTCGAACTCGAAAAGAACCCCACACCTCTTTGACAACACCGCCAAATCAATTAGGATAATATCGAATCGGAAGTCGTTTCCCGGAACGTAACTCTTTTGCCATCCGACCATGATCGCCCTCCCTCACCCCCGGCATCCGCTTTGCCGCTGTACGTGTCCGGCTTGACCGGACACCCCGCTCGCTTGGCGAACGACCGCTTCCACTTGGTTGGCGTTCCAACGGCTCAGACACTGTTTTCCCCAGAGGGGGAGGAAACGCGATGGCTTCTGATCTGAAATCGAAGGAAAGACTCCCAAATCTGATCGACGAAATCGTCGAAACTTATACCAGTGTGGCTACAATTAACCAATTGGGCCACTGCCCACTGCCTCGATACGAGGACATTAGCTCGGCCCTGGATGATTTGACGGACGTCCTGTACCCCGGATATCGGAGGCACGAGGGGCTGCATCTGGGGAATGTGACCTATCACGTGGGAAACTTGGTCGATCGGCTGCATGACAAGCTGTCGGTCCAGATCGCCCGAGCTTTGCAGCATGAAGCCCGGGTGGAACGCGGGCTGGATCCGTGTGACGATCAGGCGGATCACGTGGCCCGCGCCCGGGAACTGGCGTTGGAGTTCCTGCAGCGGATTCCGGACGTGCGGCGGTTACTGGCGACCGATGTGCGAGCGGCCTATGACGGGGATCCGGCCAGCAAGAATTTGGACGAGGTGATCCTGTGCTATCCGGGCCTGGAAGCCGTGACCGTGTATCGTCTGGCCCACGAACTGCACCGGCTGAATGTGCCGTTTATCCCTCGAATGATGACCGAATGGGCCCATAAGCAGACCGGGATCGACATTCACCCGGGTGCCCAGATCGGTCCGCATTTCTTCATCGACCACGGTACGGGGGTGGTGGTCGGCGAGACATGCCGGATCGGCAATTATGTGAAGTTGTATCAGGGGGTGACGCTGGGGGCGTTGAGTTTTCCGACGGATGCCAACGGCAAGCTGATTCGGAACATGAAACGGCATCCGACGATCGAGGACCGGGTGGTGATCTATGCGAACGCCACAATTCTGGGCGGCAAGACGGTGATTGGTCACGATTCGGTAATCGGGTCGAGTGTCTGGTTGACGCGGAGTGTCCAGCCGAACACGACGGTGATGATGGAGAAGCCGAAGCTCCGCATGCATGGGGGTTCGGAGGCGTCGCTGGAGGCGTCGGCGGACTGAAGCATGCGGCGGCGTTTCGGGGGTTTCCGACGCTGGCAGCTGGAGTCACAATAGTTGGGGCCGCGCGACCTATAAAACCATCGTTCCCACGCTTCCGCGTGGGAACGCAAGGTCGGACGCTTCGCGTCCCATGAAACCAGCAGAATCAACCGAAAACGATGCGACGGGTTTTCAAGAGTGAAAGTACAAGAGACGCAAAGCGTCTAAACCGTCCGTTCCCACGCGGAAGCGTGGGAACGATGCGATAGTTGGGGCCGCGCGAGTTGGCTGCCGGGACGGACGTGGGTTTTGGAGAGAGCGAGGAAGCATGACGGGATTAGAAGGTTTCCGCATCCAGCGGATCGACACGCGGCAGGACGACATCGAGCAGGCGTTAGCCGCATTGCGTGAACGGATGAGTCCGCGGGGGGACGTGGTCAGCCCGAGTGGTCGCCAGAAGACGCTTGCCGTATTTGGCCAGCCGCTAACGCCTGGTCAGGTGGTGGAGCGGATTTGTGGCGATGTGCGTCGCGAGGGGCTGGGGGCCTTGTTGCGTTACAGCGAGTCGTTGGACGGCGCCTCGTTGACCGCGTCCACGTTGCGGGTGTCGCCGGACGAGTTGGAAGCGGCGCACCGTGCAGCTTCTCCGGAGTTTCTGGAGACGGTCCGGAGGATCCGGGAGCGGATTTGGCGATTCCAGCGGGCGATTCTGCACGCGGATGTGGAGTTGCCGGAGGAGGACGGGATCTCTTTGCGTCAGCGTTATGTGCCGCTGCAGCGAGTGGGGGTGTGTGTGCCCGGGGGCGCGGCGGCGTATCCCTCGACGGTCCTGATGACGGCCGTTCCGGCTCAGGCGGCGGGGGTGGCGGAGATTGCGGTGGTGGCTCCGCCCACCGATTTCGGGGCGAATAACCCGGATGTGTTGGCCACGTGTCACGAGTTGGGGATCCGCGAGGTCTATCGGGTGGGCGGCGCCCAGGCCGTGGCGGCTTTGGCTTACGGTGTCGAGGGTCTGCTGCCGGTGGACAAGATTGTAGGTCCGGGCAATTTGTTCGTGGCTTTGGCCAAGAAGCATGTGTACGGCGAGGTGGACATCGACTCGATCGCGGGTCCCAGCGAAGTGGTGGTGATTGCGGACGAGACGGCTCGACCCGATTTTGCCGCCGCGGATCTGCTGGCCCAAGCGGAGCATTCGCCGGGGGCGAGCCTGTTGGTCACGTGGAGCGAGGCGGTATGCGAGGCGACGGCCGCCGAATTGGCTCGCCAAGCGGCTCGGCTGTCGCGGGCCGAGTTGACGATTCAGAGTCTGCAGGATTTCGGGGCCCTGATTCTGGTGCGGGATGCGGCGGAGGCTTGCGAGTTGACGGACCGGATCGCACCGGAGCACCTGCACATCGCCACGTCCCAAACGGAGCCGTTCCTGGCGCGGATCCGGAACGCGGGGGCGACGTTCCTGGGAGACTTTACCCCGGTGGCCCTGGGCGATTATGCGGCCGGTCCTTCGCACGTGTTGCCGACGGGGGGCACGGCGCGGTGGGCCTCGGGTTTGTCGGCCAACGATTTCCTGCGGGCGCACAGTGTGATCGCCTGTACGGAATCGGGTTTGCGCCAGATCGCGGCGGACGTGCAGCGGTTGGCAGAGAAGGAGGGTTTGACCGCGCACCGGGCCAGTGTGGAGGTACGACTGGAAGGTTCTTGATTCTTGGGGAGACATCACCATGCGACGTTTGTGGAAAGCCTGGATGGCAGGACTGGCGGTTTCGTCGTTGCTGGTCGCAGCGGCGGCATTCCCGGCGGGTGCGGAGGAGGCGAGCGATTCGGCGGGTCCAGCCGCCGAGGACGACTTCAGCTATCCGTACGAGGAGGTGTTCGACTACTACATCATCCAAGCCTGGCGTGGCTTGGACGAACCGGTGGCGGCTTACACGCCGGAGATGGTCGCGCGGCACTCGCGGCGGGTCGGCCAGTCCAGGTGGGTGACGCCGACGCCCAGTGCGGACGAGCGGATGGTTCTGGGGCACACGCCCGGCTGGCCCAAGAATCCCGATTATCCGGACGACCCGGAGATCCCGCCGCAGGAGATCCTGGGCTACCAGATCACCGACCCCGACGCGCCGGAACCGAAGCGGAAGGTGGTGTTGGCCTCGGGGAATCACGCGACGGAATTCACGGGCAATTGGGTGCTGGAGGGGATGGTGAATTTCCTGGCCGGCAGCGATCCGCGGGCGGCCGTATTGCGGCGCAAAGCGGTATTTCTGGTGTACCCGGATGTCAATCCCGAGGGTCGTTACCAAGCGGTGCATCGGATCGATCTGGAGGCCGCTCCGGATCCGAATGCGGGCACGAACCTGCGGAAGCGGGGCAATCCGGAACTGTACGCGGCGGGTGAGCGGGATCATAATCGGGTCTGGGAGACGGAGGGCCGGTTTTCGACGATCGACACGCTGACGGCGGCCATGCGGCGGGATACGGGAGGTCGAGCGGACTATTTCTGGGACATGCACGGCCCGCAGGAACCGGCCAATTGGCGCTCGCCCGAGATGGAGGCCCGCGTGGGAGCCTATGCGATCGCGCTGCTGGAACGCGAGCCGGATGTGTTGCGCTGTGGTCCGCCGGGGAATTTCAAACGGAACGTGGCCAGCGGACCTCCGGGCAAGTTTTCGTTGTGGGCGGCCAGCGAGGGCGGATTGAACTGCCCCTATCCCTACGTGTACGAGCCGGGCGGTTGGACCCGCGAACGGCTGTTGGATTCGGGACGCAATTTGGCCCTGGCCTTGTACGACGTGCTGAACCGCTGAAGAACGGGCCGGTTGCCCCAGGGCAAACGGGGTTGCGAACGGTGCAATGGGAGGAACGATGATGCGCGGGCGGCGAGCGGATCGCGTGGGGTTTGCGCGGGGATCGGGGCCCGTGCGGCTGGCCGAGCCTTTAAGCACGGGGTGGCACGGGTTGGCCAAGCGGCTTGCGAACGTCCCGATCGCCAGGCTGGCGTCGGGTTGGGGGCCGCCGATCCTGCTGGTCCTGGCGATCGCGTTGCCGGTTGGAGCCGCGGGCGGGCTTGAGGCGGACGCTCGGCTGAGCGTGCCGTCCGGTGTGGAGGCTGCGGAGTTGCTGGATCGCAGCCGCGTGCCGGGCGGGCTGATCGTGCTGGCCGCGGGCCAAGATGCGGAACGGATCGCCGCGCTGGCCGAACCGTTTCTGGGCGAGGCGACGGGCGAGAGCGAGACGTTGGTCCAGGCTTTGGT
>SLEY01000593.1 GCA_007124535.1 Planctomycetaceae bacterium | reverse complement strand
TGGGGCATCCGGATCAACTCTTGGCCATAGACGCCCAGGTCGCCATAGCCCATATCGTCGACCATGACGAAGATGATATTCGGCCGGGCGCCGCGCGCCGCCGAGACATCCGCGCGGGCCGTCGCGGGTCGCGTTGCCCCTATGGCCAGCATTCCGCCCATCAACAGGACTGTCCAAAAACCGAGGCCGCGGGTCCAGCCCCGGGTTGCCGCCTGATTCTTCATCGTTCGCCTCCCATTCTGCAATTCGAAATCTTGGATCGATCACCCGTAAAAGGGTGGGTAGGGTGAGGTCGCCACTATAACCGAACGTAAACGATCGGCGGGGCGCGGGCAACCCGTGGTGGTCCCGGGCTGGGAGAATCGACAGCGAATCAAAAGCGGCAGGACCGAAACGGCGATTCCTGGGCAAGATTGCTCGGTGGCTGGATTGCCGCCGTTGACATGCGGGGGCGAATCCGGCTATGGTTGGACAACCGGAGCCCGCCCGCTCCGCCCCGCCCCTCCTTTGGTTTTCAGGAAGATCATGCTCGCCGTCGACGCCTCCCGCTGGACGCTGGATTCCCCCCTACCTGATGAAGCGGCGTTGCGAAATGTGGCCCAGTTGCGACGTTACAACCAGCAGCAAGCAACCATTTCGATTGATTCAGCACCCCCGCTTCCATCCCGCATCGGGATTATCGGGGCCGGGATCATGGGTTTGGCGGTCGCGCTCACCCACGCGCGGCGGGGGCTCCCCGTCCGGTTGGCGGACGCATGTCCTGAGACTTTGGCCCGAGCCCGGCCGGCGATCCGAAAAATGGCGGCCTCCGAATCAATCAAAAGCGGGTCTATGGGAATGGCGGATGCGACGGCGGACGCGGGCGACCCGGCATGGCTCGACCGTTTGGCCGAACAGGTGACCCCGGTTTCCTCACTGGAGGAACTGTCCGATTGCGATCTGATCTTCGAGACGGTGGTCGAGATCGCGGACCGCAAGCGGGAGCTGTATGCCCGGCTGGAACCCCACATTCGAGCGGATGCAATTCTGGCTTCGAACACCTCAACATTGTCCATTTCCAACCTTGCCGCCGGTTTGAAGCACCCGCAACGATTCTGCGGGATGCACTTTTTCAACCCGGTATCCATGCGACCGTTGGTGGAAGTGGTTTGCGGCGAGCGGACGTCCGAGGCCATCCTGGGGGCGGTCGTTGCTCATGTTCGGCGACTTGGCAAACTGCCGTTGCGTGTCGCGGATCGTCCGGGGTTTCTGGTCAACCGGCTGCTGATGCCCTACCTGAACGAATCATTGGAATTGCTTGCTGCCGGAGCGACGATTGGGCAGATCGATCAAGCCGCGGAGCGATTCGGGATGCCGCTGGGTCCGCTGGCGTTGTACGATCTGATCGGTATCGACACTTCGTTTTACGCGGGCCGCGGCATGTGGGAAGCGTACCCGGAGCGGATCACCGCATCGCCCATGCTGCGCGCGTTGGTTCGTCGCGGCCGTTTGGGTCGGAAGGCGGATGCGGGATTCTATGGCTATGAAACCGGCTCTGGCGAGCGGCGGGAGGACCCCACCGTCACCGAGGTGCTGGAGCCCTATGTGCGGCCGCGTGGGCCGTTCCCACCGCACGTGCTGGGCCAGCGGCTGTTGCTGCCGGTGGTGTTGGAAGCGACCCGGCTGTTGAGCGAACTCCCCGGCTGTGACGTGCGGGATGTCGATCTGGCGATGCTGTACGGTTTGGGCTTTCCGGAACAGCGGGGCGGATTGTTGTTTTGGGCGGATCGTCTGGGGGCTGGGCAGATCCTGCAGATGTTGGAGCCGTTCCAGTCGCTGGGTCCGCGATATGAACCTCCGCAACGCTTGTTGGCGATGGCCCGAGCCGGACAGACGTTCTACGCCGAATCGTGTCCCGAGAAACAAGGGCGGGAATCATGAAGTTGCTCTGCCTGGCCGACCTGCACGGCGACCCCGAGTCGCTGCAAGCCATCTTGGACCAGGCGGGGCCGGTCGATTTGGTGCTGGTTGGCGGCGATATCACGCATTTTGCCACTCCGAATGCAGCGGAGAGCATGATTCGCCTTTTGTGGGAGCGGCAGCCCCGCGTCCTGGCCGTCGCCGGTAACTGCGACTCGCCGCGGATCGATCAGCGTTTGGCCGCGTTGGGCGTCTCTCTGTTCCGTCGCGGCGCTTGTCATGGCAACGTGGCGTTCTGCGGGGTTTCGGCCGTGCCGCCTTGGCACGGCCGCACGCATGAGATGAGCGAGACGCTCTTGGCGGAAGCTCTGGAACAGAGTCGGCGCGAGGCCCTGGAACAATGGCAGCGGGTACGGCCTGCGGAAACCGCCGCCGACTCCGGACAAACGCCTCAGGAGGTGCTGCTGACGCACGTCCCGCCTCATCATACCTCGTTAGACCGCACCCGTTCGGGCCAACATATCGGCAGCACGGCGGTGCGCGAGTTCATCGTGCGGCGGCGCCCCGCCTTGGCTGTCTGCGGGCACGTTCACGAGTCGCCGGGAACCACGCAATTGGAAGGGTGCCATGTGGTCAATTGTGGCCCCGCCTTCGACGGCTGTTACGCCCTGGCGGCCCTGAATCCCGACGTGCGCATCGAACTGCGCCAGTGCCCGGTGCCCGGCCGAACTCGCGGCAGATCACGATTGACGTGAGCATCTGCCCCCTGTTCGGCGCGGGTCTGTTCGGCGCGGGTCTCTGACCCCGCCGAAACCGCGAACCGAAGGTCTCCACCGATAGGGGAGACCTTCGGTCGGCCGGGTGGC
The DNA here is from genome assembly GCA_007124535.1 of Planctomycetaceae bacterium. Taxonomy (GTDB): domain Bacteria; phylum Planctomycetota; class Planctomycetia; order Pirellulales; family Pirellulaceae; genus SLMF01. Next base: position 4,332 of record SLEY01000593.1, on the reverse strand, counting down.
TCGGTCAGAGACCGGCCACAGCGCTGCGGGACGGCTGCGACGAACGCGACCGTGATTTTTTGGCAGATGCTTAGAGAACCCCTCGTTCTTGGGGCACTGGATCGATTGCTGCGATGCTGGCGGAGACCAGGCGTTCGAGACCGTGGGCCGTCCGGACCAACAGGCGACCTTCTTCGTCGATCCCCTCGCAGCAGCCCTCCAGCTGCCGCCCTGCCGATTTCACATGGACGTGCCGGCCGGTCAGCAGGCAAAAGCGCCGCCAGTGGGCCAGCAGCGCGGCGGGCCGGTCGCACAATTCGGTGAATTGCTCTTCCAGGTGTCGCAGCAGGGCCACGAGCAGTGCGGTCCGATCGAATTTCCGCTTGGCGACTTCTCTCAGGGACACCGCTTGCCGGCGCAGTTCGGCGGGCGCGGAATGGAAACGGTTATTGACGTTCACGCCCACCCCCAGCACGGCGCGCGGCGCCGACCCGCCCGGGATCTCCACCAGAATCCCGCAAACTTTGCGATCGCGGAGATACACGTCGTTGGGCCATTTCAGGCGCAGGGGAACCGCGGGGAGGCTTTCCTGGATGGTGCGGGCCACGGCAACCCCACAGGCCAGGGCCAACCGCGAGCGGTGACTCCGGGGTAAGCGGTCCGGGTCCAAGGCGATCAGCAGGGAAAAGGTCAGGGCGCCCGGCGCGGACCACCATACCCGAGCCTCGCGGCCGCGGCCGCGGGTCTGCCGATCCGCGAGCACCAACAGGGGCAGTTCCGCCTCGCTCACCGAATCCGCCATTTCCAGCGCCCGGTCATTGGTCGAATCGAGTTCGACATGCTGGTCCACGTGGCGAACCCAGGTTTCCCGGACCAGACGGGCCAAGTCGACCAGCGCAAGAGGTGTGTTCATTCGAGGCACGTGCTCCCGGGGCAGGGGATGGGAAACCCGGATCGTACCGCGGGCGAATCTCAGCGTCCAGGGGCGCCGATCGGATCGGCGACCGCGCGGGTGGAGTGCCGCTTGTCGCGACAAGCGGCTTGCTTTAGAATCGCCCCCATACGGCGTCGGAATTTTCGGACCGGAGCGTTGTGTGAGGTCGCGGCTTCGCCGTACCGGAGACAGCGAGGCGGCGGATGGCACGATATCAATGTGCGGTTTGTGGCTATTTGTATGACGAAGCGCAGCAGGGGACGGCTTGGGACGAGCTGCCCCACGATTGGGCATGTCCCGCCTGCGGCGCATCGAAAACGGCTTTCGGTCGAGCCGGTTCGCCGGCGGGTGGCGTCTCCGGCGGCTGGCCGGTCAATCTTCGCGGCGCTCACCGCTGGTTCGGCTACCTGTTCGTGGGCATCTATCTGCTGATGCTGTGGCAGATGGTTCCTCGGTTGTGGACTTATCAGATCGAATTTCCGCCGCGGACGGTGGTGCATATTGTGTTGGGCATCGCGATCGGGGCGGTGCTGCTGTTGAAGATCCTGGTGGTTCGGTTCTTTCCGATGCTGGATGCTTCGTTGGTTTCCCGTCTGGGCTCGTCGGTGTTTATCGGTTCGGTGATTCTGATCGGCATTTCGGCGCCGTTTGCTTTGCAGGAGGTATTTCTGGAACGTTCGACGGTGGCGGAAGGCTTGTATTCGGAGGAGAACCTGCAGCAGTTGCATTCGCGCTTGGTCGGCTTGGGCTTGGATTCTGGCGAGGCGGCGCGCTACGGTTCGCCGGTGGGACTGCGGGCGGGCCGGCAGGTGTTGCGGCGAGATTGCATCGAGTGCCACGACTTGCGGACCGTCCTGGCCCGGCCGCGTACGCCTGAGAATTGGCGGATGACGGTTCGGCGGATGGCCGATCGAACGACGATGCTGGACCCGTTGGATGAGGAGCAGCAGTGGTTGGTCACGGCGTATCTGATCGCGATTTCCCCGCAGTTGCAGCAGTCGACGCAGCAGTTACGGGACCAGGAGACGCTCAGCCGGGACACCCGGGCCGCGGTGCGGACGGCTCAGCCGGGTGAACCGTCGGTTTTTGATCAGGACGCGGCTCGGCAGGTTTTCGAATCCAAGTGTGCTCAGTGCCACCCGGTGACGCTGGTCGATATGGTACCGCCGGAATCGGCCGAAGGCGCGCGGGATTTGGTGGCCCGGATGGTGGACGAAGGTTTGGTGGCCACAGCGGAGGAACTGTCCCAGATCGTCCACTACCTGACGGTGACGTACGCGGACCAGCCGGGCGATTGAGGGCCGGGGCTGGAAACTTTTTTGACGAGAGAGGACGGGAGGGATGGGTCCTGCGATCAATGCCCTGGTGGGCGTGGCTTTTGTGGGAATCGGCTCCGTAGCGACCCTGGTCATGCTCTGGCTGCGTGGCCGGCCTGAAGACGGGTCCGGCACGGATCGTGAAGTCGGCTTGATGGCGGAGCGGCCGAGTCCGGCGGTTTCGGCCACCCGAACCATCGAAGTCGTGCCGGAGGGGCCGTCAGAAGCCGATCTGCCGCGGCTTGTGGCCACCCGACCGATGCGGGTCGAATTGGAGGCGGGCTCGCATTTCTGGTGCTCGTGCGGCAAGTCGGCTGCCCAGCCGTTCTGTGACGGTTCGCACCGGGATACGAGCTTCCAACCGCTGGAATTCACGGTCGAGAAAGCGAAGAAGGCGGCCCTGTGTTTGTGCAAGCGGACGAAGAACGCCCCTTATTGCGACGGCAGCCATAGCAAGTTGGACCCGCGGTCGGCGGCGGGGGCCGGAGCACGCGCGGAACCGGTCCCTGCCCGGGCCCCGGCGGCGCGCAATACGCCGGAGGAACCGACGCTGGAAGGGATTCACGCCCTGGCTCGGGATGGTTTGCACAAGACGGGTTCGCACGGCGAGATGGCGGCAATGGGGGTGCCCGGCTCGGAATTGCCCCAGTGGAACGATCTGCAGATCCTCACGGCCCAACTGGCCCGCCGGCCCTTGCTGGAAGAAACCGAGGTAGCCACGCAATGGGTGATCGGTCCGCGTGCCGCCCGGCCCCTGCACCTGAAGATCCCCTTGCTGGTGACGGACATGAGTTTCGGAGCGCTGTCCGAGGAGGCGAAGATCGCGCTGGCTCAAGGGGCCCAGCAGGCGGGGACCGGCATCTGTTCCGGCGAAGGCGGCATGCTGCCGGACGAGCAGGCAGCCAACTCGCGGTATTTGTTCGAACTGGGCTCGGCCGGCTTCGGCTATTCCGAACAGCTGTTGGAGCGGGTGCAGGCTTTTCACTTCAAAGCCGGCCAAGCGGCGAAGACGGGGATCGGCGGCCACCTGCCGGGGAGCAAGGTGAAGGGCAAGATCGCCCAGGTGCGCCGATTACCCGAAGGGCAAGCCGCCCTCTCCCCCGCGACCTTCCCCCATCTGGTCACCCCCGCCGACTTCCGCCAGTTTGCGGATCGAGTCCGGGAACGGACGGGCGGGATCCCGATCGGGATGAAGATGTCGGCCCAGCACATCGAAGCCGACATCGATTTCGCCCTGGACTGCGGTGTCGATTACCTGATCCTGGACGGGCGCGGCGGAGGAACCGGCGCGGCGCCCCTGTTGTTCCGCAACCACATTTCCGTCCCGACCCTTCCGGCGCTTGCCCGAGCTCGGCGGCACTTGGACCGCCGCGGCTGCTCGGACATCACCCTGATCATCACCGGTGGGCTCCGCACACCGGCCGATTTCGTGAAAGCGCTCTGCCTGGGCGCCGATGGCGTCGCCCTGGGCAACGCGGCGATGCAAGCGATCGGGTGTGTCGGCGCACGGATTTGCCATACGAACAACTGCCCCGCCGGGTTGGCGACCCAGCGGCCCGATCTCCGCGCCCGCCTGGACGTCCCGACCGCCTCCGCTCGACTAGCCCGATTCCTGACCGCCGCGGTCGAATTGATGAAAGGGCTCGCTCGCGGTTGCGGTTACGATCGGCTCGATGCCTTCTCTGCCCAAGATCTTTCGGCTTGGGACCGCCAGACCGCCGATCTGACCGGCGTGGCATTTGCCGGCGACTCGCCCCCCAACCCGGCCGAGTCGTAAAGGGGACGCAACAAGTTTCGTTCCAAAAAGACGCCGGAAACGCTAATGGGAAACCCGAGCGGGTAGGACCGTCGGTTGCGGCCGTTCGACTTGAGGAGCCCGAGTCACCGAGCCCCGGACGGGGGTTTGCGGAGTCGCTGGCGAGCGGCCGGGCCCCGGTTCCGCGCCTGGCGTACGACCCTGCTGGCGCAAATGCTCCTGACGCTGGCGGGCGTACCAGCTGTTGCTGGACGCGGCCAGCCGACTTTCGTCAGCCGGATTCGCCGAATCGACCACCGGCGCCGCGCGCGGTACCGTCGGCGGCGCCGGTTCCGCCACGGAAGCGA
>SLEY01000664.1 GCA_007124535.1 Planctomycetaceae bacterium | reverse complement strand
GTCCCGCGTGGCGACCGAGTTCGCGGTGACCGGGAACGGGCGCCCGCCGAACGTGAGCGGACTCGACCGGAACGGCCCCGCGGCGAACGCGAACGGCCCGAACGCCGACCGACGGAAGCTCAGCTCCCCTGGGGGGATCCCGAAGCGCTTTTCCGGCGTTTCGACCGCGATGGCGATGGGCAGCTCAGTCTGAGCGAATTCACGGCGGCGGTGCGGGCCCTGCAGCAGCGTGGCTTGGCGCTCCGCGAGGCCGTTGCCAGACAAGTCGGGCAGGCCCAGCGTTCCCCCCGACGGACTGGCCCACAGACACCCTGGATGCAGCCACCACGTCGCGGAGCCCCCGGGCCGCAGGCACCCTGGATGCAGCCGCCACGCCGTGGAACCCCCGGGCCCCAGACGCCCTGGATGCAAGCGCCACGCCGCGGAGCCCCCGGGGCCCAGACGCCCTGGATGCAACCGCCGCGTCGCGGAGCCCCCGGGCCCCAGGCACCCTGGATGCAACCGCCGCGTCGCGGAGCCCCCGGGCCCCAGGCACCCTGGATGCAACCGCCACGTCGCGGAGCCCCCGGGCGGCAGGCACCCTGGATGCAACCGCCACGCCGCGGAGCCCCCGGGCGGCAGGCACCCTGGATGCAACCGCCACGTCGCGGAGCCCCCGGGCCCCAGACGCCCTGGATGCAGCCACCACGCCGCGGAGCCCCTGGACCCCAGACACCCTGGATGCAACCGCCGCAACGACCGTCAGGCCCCGGGATGCCTAATGGTGGTGAACGGCCGCGATGGGGGTTTGATGCAAATGGGCCGCCTTTGCGGCCCCGAGTGGACGCCGCCCCCGACGAAGCCAAAGACGACGACGTGAGCGACGAGCCAGTTGACGAACCAGTTGACGAACCGGTTGACGAACCGGTTGACGAACCAGTTGACGAACCAGTTGACGAGCCAGTTGACGAGCCAGTTGACGAACCGGTTGACGAGCCAGTTGACGAACCGGGCGACGAATCCGGGGACGAACCAGCTGACGGGGTGGTTGGCGACGACGCACCGGAGGCGCGTGCGGACGAGCCGGTCACGGACGATGCGACTGCGGAACCCGCCGTATCCGAGGATCGTACTTTGAATGCGGAGGAGGGTTCGGAGGCAAGCCCCTTGGGCGAAGAAGTCGCCGGCGACGAATCGGCCGATCCGGAGGCGGCGGATGAAGCGGTCGAGGTCGAGGAGGAAGACTAGTACCTCTGATTGCTGGTTTCAAACCATTCCAGCAGGCAAGCAGAACGGCGGTCGCGGCGAGCCCCCCCCAGGAATCGCCCGCAAGCGGCCGTCGCATAAGAACCTCCCGGGCCTTTCGGTTCGGGAGGTTCTTTCTTTATCCTGCTTCCGATTCGGGGCGTGTCTCAGACGATCTCGGGAACCACCCATGGTTCACGGTACGAGCGTTTGAACATCTCCATCGCTTCCGGGCAGTCGACATGTTCCGTTTCCGGGTCGATCGCCAGTTTCTGGCCGCCCAGTCGATAGCTCATGTTCGCGTAGTGGATCCACAGCGTACTGATATGGCCTTCGAGCACATCACTTGACGGCTTTTCGCGAGAACGGACGCAGGCGACGAAATTCTCGATGTGTTCGGGATCCGGGAAGCGGCCGTACATTTCGTCGCGGACGACCGGTTGCCGGCTATGCGGCCGCACGTAGACCTGCCAACCCCCGCCATGCCGTCCGACGATCATCAGGCCCTCGGTCCCGAAGATCTCGATTCGCGTGGAATTCTGCATCCAGTAGGGGAACCTATCCGTGTCGCGGACCACGCTGTCGGTCTTCAGCATATAGTTGCCGTAGAGGGTGAGTTCGAAACTCACGACCAGTGAATCGAAGTCGTAGAGTGCCATCTGCGTATCGGGCGATTCGGCCACCAATTCCTTGGGATCGGTGGCGAAACGTCCGCCGGTGGAGTAGACGGTTTTTGGGTAGTCCACTCCGAGCAGCCAGCGTGCCAGATCGATCTGGTGGCTGGCATCATTGGCGATATCGCCGCCCGAGTATCGCCACAGATGGTGCCACGTGCGGTGCAATCCCAGGTTGTAGGGATGCTCGGGAGCCGGGCCATTCCAGGCATCCCAATCCAGCCCGGCGGGCGTTTCGCTATCGGGTTGGGGGGCCATCATTCCGTAGGGCGGTTTCTGGTTGAAGATTTTGCAGAGGTGGATTGTCCCCAGCTTGCCGTCCTCGATGTACTTTCGAGCGGCCATGTTGTAGGGCGCGCTGCGGTTCTGGAAACCGATCTGCACCACGCGTTCGTGTTTTCTAGCGGCCGCCACCATCTGCTGGCCCTCCCAACAGCTGTGGTGAGCCGGCTTCTCGACAAACACGTCTTTTCCGGCTTGACATGCCCAAACCGTGGACAGGGCATGCCAGTGATCGGGCGTCGCACTGACAATCGCATCGACGGCCGGGTCATCCAGGGCTTGGCGAAAATCTTGAGACACTTGAGGCTCGCGCCCGCCCTGCATGTCGGCGATGGTTTTGATGCGGGCCTGCAAGCGGTTGGCATCCGGGTCGCACAACCACGCGTACTGGCAATCACCCCGGCTGAGAAAGCTCCGGTCCGGATGGGCTGCCAGATGGCCCCCGCGGCCACCGATCCCCACGGCTGCCAGGATGACCTTGTCCGCCGCGGGAGTTGCTCGCGCGGACCGGGGGTTCTGAAGGATGCTCCAACCGGCGGCGACGCCCAGAGCGGTGCTGGCGGAGTGATCCAAGAATCGGCGACGATTGATACTTGACATGGGTGATCTTTCCTCGCAGTCAAAAGGGGTGTGGAAACAGATATCCTCGATTCTCGACTCTTCCAACTCCCGGGTCAATCCAACGTTCCGACCTATTTACAGCTCCACACCGTTTGCTGTACGATACCCGCTTGAGCGTTTCCAATTTGCTGCAACTAAGTTACGAGGAGCTTCAAACGTGGCGATGAGAACTGTTGATGAAAACGTTGAGGAGGGTGCGCGGGGCATGAGCAAGACGGAAGCCATTCGCTCGGCACTGCAAAAGGACCCGGGGGCCATGCCCAAGGCACTCGCCGAAAAGCTCAATGCCATGGGGTTCGATGTCAAGCCCCAGCATGTGAGCACCATCAAGAACGTGCTCAAGAGGGAGGCGGAAGGCAAGGTGGCTCCGCCGAAAGGACGGCGGGGCCGAAAGCCGGCAGCCACGCGACCAGCTGCAGTGGACCACACTCCGGCGGTTTCTGCTGCGGGCGCTGAAGACATCTCCTACGAATCCCTCCGCAAGGCGAAAAAACTGTCTGCAGAACTTGGCGGAATCGAGAAGGCGAAAGAGGCGCTGGACGCGCTCGTCCAGCTGACCAGCTGAGAGCGGAGCCGGAATACTCACACCAAGTAGGGAACAGCCGTCGCGCAAAAAAGGGGGCAAACCCTGCGGAATTCTTTCGGGCGGAGAGGGAGATGCGCAAACTGATCGAGGGGTTTCGCCAGTTTCAACGCGACTATTACAGCTGTCACCAGCATCTTTTCCAGCAATTGTCACGGGGCCAGCGACCACTGGCCCTGTTCATCACCTGTTCCGATTCGCGTATCGACCCGTGTTTGCTGACGGGAACGGAACCCGGGGAACTGTTTACGATCCGCAATGCGGGTAATCTTGTGCCTCCTTACAATGCCCTGCGAGGTGGCGAAGCGGCGACGATCGAGTACGCCGTGTCGGTGCTCAAGATCCGGGAAATCATTGTGTGCGGGCACTCGCATTGCGGCGCGATGGGCGGTCTGCTTCACCCGGAACAGTTGGAGGAGTTACCCGCCGTTGAAGAATGGCTTCAACACGCGAAACCGCGGGGACGGCAGGTCGATGCCGCCTGGGCGCAACTGGAGGACGAGGAAGCCCGCCTGGATGCCGCGGTGCGACAGAACGTTTTGGTGCAATTGGCGAACCTCCGCACTCATCCTTCTGTGGCGGCGGCCTTGGAACGAGGCGAGTTGGCACTGCATGGCTGGGTCTACCAGTTCGAATGCGGGCAGGTGTACGCTTATGACCCGCAAGAGGGCGAGTTCCTGTCCCTTGAGAAGGCGTCGCCCATCGATCCACTACCTGCCGGGCAATAGCGGAGGCATGTCGCTGCGTCCGATCACATAGTCATCTTTGTCCGCACCGGCTTCGGCAACTCCATAACGGTTGACGAACAGCGCATTGCGTGGGGCGACTTCCACCGGATCGACGATGAATTCGACGTGGCCGTCCTCGAACACGACATTCTGGCCAAGACCGCAGTGATTGTTGCTCCGGCGATCCGAGAGATGCAGGCTGGGAGTGTCCGAGAGCAAAGCATAGTGACTGCGGCCTTCGTCGCGCGGCGGAAAATACCGGTCACCAACGCGATAACCCAGCGAATATCCGTAACTTCCGCCCATCCGGCGGTGCAAACGGTTCAACGACTGCCCCTCCGCGCGATCGATTTCCTGCAGCGTGGGGGGGCGCCAGGAACCGGGCTCTCGAGCCAAACTCGAACCCGGACAGATCAGGATTCGACTGTCCACCACGAATTCTTGTTCCAATAAGACCGGGCCGAAAATGCCGGCGGCTGCACGGTTGCCCGATACCGGAATGGCCGGGAACCAGCCCTGATTCAACTGGCTGAAACCCCGCAACGCCGCTCCCAAACGCTGCAGATTGAACTGGCAAGCGTGCATCCGCGAACGATACCGGCTGTTCGCCAACACCGGGAAGAACAGCATCGCCGAAGCCAGAAACACGCCCAGCGCCATCGCCAGGTCGGCCAGCGAGCAACCGCGGCGACCGACACACCGATCGCGGGGAGTCCAGCCCGTCTGCCGGCACTGGACATGGCAACCTTCGACCAAATCACAGGTCAACTCCGCCAGTCCCGCCGGAGGTTCGCAGGGGACCGGATCTCGCGGTGGAAGCTGCTTTCGCAAATGTGCCAACCGCCGCCGCAGTTCCGGATCGTGCCGCAATGCCCGCTCGATTTGCTGCCTCTCGTCCCTATCGAGAGCATCAAGCAGGTAGCCGAGAAGGTCTTCGTCGTGCATGGAACTATTTGATCAACCCATCAACGAGATCATCTATTCGAATTCCGCATAATTGCGTGACCAAACATCCGACAATTTGCTGACCGCTGCGTGCAACCGGCTCTTGACCGTGCCGACAGGGATCCGCATCACTTCCGCCGCCTCGCGATATTTCAATCCCTGAAAATACACCAAATGAACCACGGTCCGCATCTGCTCGGAAAGCTGATTCAACGCGGACCATAACGCTTCGTTTCGCTCGCTTTCGCCAACCTGGGCCTGCGGGCCCGGCTGCTCACTGACCATCATCTCCAGCAGCGACCAATCCCGTTCCTCGTGACGGCCCGACTTTTTGTCCAGGCTCATCACCCGATGGCGGCGATCTTTGCGCTGCGCATCAATGGCCTGGTTGGTCGCCACGGCGTACAACCAAGGCTTGAGTCTCCGCCCTTCTTCAAACTGATCGCATTTCAGGTGAACTTGCAAAAAAGTCGCCTGAAATGCGTCTTCCGCCAATTCGGAACTGCCCAAGTACCGTTGTAAATAACTGTACAATTCGCGCTCGTACCGCCGCACCAACGCCTCGAATAACTCGCGGTCCTGGCTCTTGCGGTACTCCAGCAACAAATCCTCGTCGCTCCACTGGGACAGTGGGGTCGAGCCGGTCTTTCCCGATGTCTTTGTGATCAATCCTGGATTCATTCGGTTCTACGCAGCAAAGAGAAGAAAGTTCGGAGTGGTTGGCGAAACGGCTCCCTCCTTATCGCCTAATCATAACATACCGGCAACCGATTTGGCAAACAAAATGGGGCGATTCAACGCCCCAGCCGGTTCAACCGTCCAAAAGTGCCTCGGCAAACGAGTCCTCCGTTTCCCAGATTACCACCTTGGTGGCCTTCACTCCCGTTTCCCCTAACAGTTGGGGGCATATTTCCAGTAGTAAATGACGTGCCATATTCTCGGCGGTGGGGTTCTCCGGCAGCAGGTACAGTTTACAAGGCTCCACCAGACGGGCCGCTTGGATGCCCCGCTCGTCCCGCTGATTCAGGATCAGACCATGGTCCCAATGGGTGTCAAGCCAATGCTTCAGGCGATGCTTCAGTTCGGCAAAGTCGATCACCCGGCCAACCGCGTCGGTCTGGTGACTGGCGACATAAAAGTCGGCCAAATAATTGTGGCCGTGCAAATACTCGCATTTCCCCCCATGCTCGTGCAAACGATGCCCGGCACAAAAGGAAATCCGTTTCATCACGGTCAGAATCATGACTCGGGTTCTCCATACAACTTGGGATTGGCCCGATGCCGCTGCCGATCCCGCCGCGTCTTTTTTTCCAGATTGCGCTCGAAAGCGGAATTCAAATCCACCCCGGTTTGGTTAGACAAGCAAATCAAAACGAACAAGACGTCCGCGAGTTCATCTGCCAAATTGTAGGCCGGGTCGGATATTTTCCCACTCTGATCTCCATAAGTTCGCGACAAAATGCGAGCCACTTCGCCAACTTCCTCCACCAATTGGGCAAGATTGGTTAATTCAGAGAAATAACGAACACCAAAGGTCTGGATCCACTGATCCACTCGCTCCTGGGCCTCGCGGATGTCCATCTGCGACTCCCGCTCTCACATGCGAGATGCTTAGCGTAATAAATGGGAAATTGGCCATCCCCCATGCTTCCGAGGCACCCCGGACCCCGGGACGCGGCCAACCACAAACGGCAGAAGTATACCCGAAAACTGGCCGACCAGCCATCATTGCTGAAGCGTTCCGGCCAAGTGCTCGCCCAAGAACACCCGAAGATCACCCTTGTTCAAATCATCCTCACTGCGGAATCGCAATTTGATCAAGTCGCGGTCCGGGTGGTTCCCGTTCAGCTCGCGGTCCCAGGCCAAACCGGTAACGCGGCCGAATCCGACCAAGTTTTTCGGGCCGGTCAAGATCAGTTCCAGCGCAGCGGGCTTCTTCGTGTGCAGCGTGGCCCACGGTTGCTGCCGCCCCGCGGGCAGGAAATGCACCCGTTGCTGGTTGCCCCACTGGTACTGGCCGTCCGGTGCGAGTTCGTCCAG
>SLEY01000444.1 GCA_007124535.1 Planctomycetaceae bacterium | reverse complement strand
CGTTCTACGACGGTGGTTGCTGCCGGCTCTGGCTCGAGCGGGAATCGGCTGGGCGACGTGCTGGCCGTGTCGGGATCGGGTTCCTGAGTTCGGTGGGACAGCGAGTTTCTTTGTCGTGGCCACCTGGCGGTCGGTCTGTCATTTTGCCCGTCGGTTGCTCCCTTGTCTCCTCGGTCCGGGAGCCATGCCTTCGGGTCTCATGCGGTGGAATGTCCCGGGCTTCGCCTGCATCGGATTGGCCTGGCGGCCTGCATGGTTTGGCTTGATGCGCATTTTTCCTCCCTTCCCGCCCCACCGGGCATGTAGGAAGTTCGTAGTTCTTCGTTCGTGGTTCTTAGTTATCTTTGCGTGAAATCATGCGGCGGTCTTGATAGCCGGCGGCCTAAATGACCGGCTTGTGAATTTTGCATGCATAACCACGAACCAGCAAGCACCAAGCACCAAGCACCAACCTACCGCCTACCGCCTACCGCCTACCGACCGATCCACCGACACACCGACCGCCTCTTTTCTCCGATCCCCGAGTGCGATGTGGGTACCCGCCCTATTTCGGTGAGGCGGAAAGGGAGGAAAAATCGCGTGGTCGAGCCGGGGTGTGCCCGATGGTCCGCGATACTCGGTGGGTTGTTCCGTGACGGCGCCGGCGGGGCGCAGCATCAAGCGATACGCGGAGCCGACGAGGCTCGGTGATCGCCGGGGGAAGCGCGCAATACGGCAGGATTGGCTGGGATACTGCGCAGATGCAGCCGACCGCAGTGAGCGCAGTGAGCGCAGTCGCCAGCGGCAGCCGCGCGCTTTCGCGAGGGCGTCAAGCAAGGGAAGAGCCCCGTTGCAAAAACGATTCGGCCAGTTGCTCCTGATCATTCCAGGGCAGCCAGCACGCCGTTGCCGCCTTCACGTGCTCCTCGTGCCGTTGGACTTCGGTCAGGTAATGCCCGCGTTCCAAGGCCCGTTCAGTCGACTCGCATGGAACCGATGCCGGCAACGGAGCACTCTGCAGCCGGTAGAAGCGGCATCCTGCCGCGTGCTTGTTTCCCGAACGCGGCTGGAAGCCGCGTCTACCGCGGTTTTCAGTCGCGACCACCGCAAGCCCTCCCCAAGTGCAGAATCGACCGCCAGTCTACCTCCAACCCCCGCTCCCCCTTCAAGCACGCTTGCCAAAAGCGCTCAAGAGACCCAGCCAAAGCGGCATCGAGCCACCCCACTCCAACTCCGTCCCTCCACACTCAGTCCCTTTACACTTAGTCCCTTTACACTTAGTCCCCTCCACTCAGTCCCCTACACTTAGTCCCCTACACTTAGTCCTCTCCACTTAGTCCTCTCCACTTAGTGGATTACACTCAGTCCCCTCCACTCAGTCCCCTCCACTCAGTCCCCTACACTCAGTCCCCTACACTCAGTCGAACACCCGCAGCCAACCATCCGGGGGATCGAAAACTGACTAAGAGTAAGGACTAAGTGTAGAGGGACTAAGTGTGAGGGGGGGATCAAGGGGGGAGTCGACAAGAACGTCTACCCTACGGACCAGACTCGGGAGACTGGGGTAGATCTTGGCAATTAACTTTTCATGAAGTGGGCTTGGGGTATTATGGCTCGGCCCTTGCGGATCGATATCGCGGACGGCGTGTATCACGTGACCAGCCGGGGATGCACGATTTGAACGCGGGATACGCCAGCGGCTTCCACCGCCGCTTGCGGCGGTGCGGGGCGTTGTTCCAAGGGCGGTTCAAGGCCGTGCTCGTGGAGAGGGAGTCCCACGCCGTGGAACGGTCGCGCTACGTTCACCTGAATCCGGCGCGGGCAGGGATCGTCGAGTGGCCGGAGGAATATACCTGGAGCAGCTACCAGGACTACCTGGGAATGAGGAAGGCGGCGGCATGGGTTGACGGGTGGCGGCGTCTGGCGGCGTGAGCATGGCGGCTCGTTGCCCAACGGGCGCGTGCGGACGTCCAGCACCCACTGGTGCCCCGAGTGCGGATGGCCGTAGCCGTCGGTGCGCTGGATCTCCTCGGCCACGGCACGCCACACGTCGATCCGGTTTCGGTCACCGTCCTCCGGTGCGTTCATCTCCTGGCAGGTGATCCACACCACGGGATGAGCGCCATAGCGGGCGACCAGATACCGTGCCCACCGTCGCAGGTCGTCGACCGGAATCCGGGTCGAATTGTTGAAGTGCCCAAAGCCCAAGGCGATGACAAACCCCTGCTCGGCGAGGTGGTTCATCTGGACGTCGAACACGTCGCGAAACCGTTGCGGGTTGATCGCCGTATGCGCCGCCGTCCACCAGGCGGGATTGGTCGCCGAAGGATAGGTTTGATACACGGTGAAGCCCTTGGCGCGGCGGTCGGCCACCAGGTGCTGGAATTGCCCCCCGTGCGGACATGCCTGGCCGGCGTGCTCCGGATGATTACAGGCATCCATCCGCTCGGTGTCCGGCATCTGCCAATGCGTGTCCCCCAACCAGAAGAACGGCGTGCCGTCCGCATGGACGAAGTGACGCCGGTTGTCGCTTACTTGCAGAAAACCATGCCGGTAACAGGGATTGACGCTCTGGCCAGGCACGCACTCCAACCGGCCGGACTTCTCGTGCAAGCCGTCATTGGTCCGATCCGAACACTCGGTGTGCCATCGCCACGAGCCGACCGCCGTGGGGGCAAAACGCACCTTCCATGCACTGCCGCCGTCCCAGAACGCCGGCCGCACGACCGACTCGCCCCCAGGCCCGGTAAAGGTGACCGTCACGTCGATCTCGCCATACGGGTTCGCGTAGGTCCGGCTGCTGGTCAGGTCGATCTCCGCCACCCGCCACCGAGATGCGGCAGGGCCTTCGTGATTTCGATTATCCTCGCCCGCAGGAGCGGCACTGCAGAGGATCGCCAGGGCAACCCGTGTTACGCGGGTCAAGCAGCCCAAGAGTCGTGAACGTGGCATCGTAAGCTACTCCAAAATCAAGCCGAGAACACCAGCAGGTGTCTCTTCAAGACGAGAAAATGGGGCAAGCATTCGGCTTGCGTTTCGACTAATCATATCAAACGCAAGTTGGAAGCACACGCCCTCGCGGCGATTCCCAAGTGACCCCGTTGGTTGAAAGTCAACCACACCGAAATGCACCGGACCGCTCCGGTGGCCGATGGCCGATGGCCGGTGGGGCGGTTCGTCGGTTCGTCGGTTCGTCGGTGCTTGGTGCTTGGTGCTTGGTGCTTGGTGGTTCCTGCCCCCTGCCTCCTGACCCCCGGTTACTTCCCGCTGAGCAATGACCAATGCGTATCAAGCCACACCCTGCAGGCCGCCAGGCCGATCCGATGCCGGCGAAGCCCGGGAAACCCACCGCATGAGCCCTGAGCCACGGATGAAATACGTGCCCGACCATCTGCCAAAACGACAGACCGACCGCCAAGCCAGCCGCGCCCCAAACTTGCTCCGCGGCTTCATGGGCGCCCCCGCGTTCTGCCACAGACCCCTGAAACCGCCGGCGCCGCACACCGCCTCGAAAAAACGCGGGAATTTTGCACGCTTGCCGAAAGCTCACCGTTGAAACCGATTTCTTTTCGGCTTAGAGTGGAAATCCGCGAGCGGGTTTCGTGGGCCGGAACGAGTCCTCGCAGGAGAGGTGGACAGCATGGGACCGGTGAAAATAGCACGTTCGGCCTGGGGTTCGTTGTCTGTGACCGTAGCCGTTCTTTGCGCGTTTCTTGCCCCTCCCGGCTGCCAGCCACGGCACGGAACGCCAACTCCGCTTCGTCCCCGAGTTCCGGCCCGCCGGTTACTGGCCGGCCGATGAGGGCGAGGGTGACGTGCTCCACGACCGTTCCAGAAACGACAACCTTGGCACCGCCTACCACGTTCCGTGGAACGAAGGCCTGCTGAATTTTACCCGTTCGCCCTACCAGGGGGCTGAAATACCCCCCCTTTTTTTATTCCCGAAACCGGAGCCCTGTCATGCCTGAGAGCTACCACTTTCCACCTCTTTTCCCAGCGTTCCACGCATTCCGAACGGTGACCGTTACCCTGCTCTGGATGCTTGCTGCCTTAGGCCACTCTTACCCGGAACGGGGTTTCGCGATGGAAATACCGGACTCAGGCCTTGTCCTGTGGCTCCGTGCGGATCTCGGTGTGAAGGTTTCCAACGGACGGGTGACCGGATGGCAGGATCAATCCGGTGCGGGACACATCGCCGAGGTTCCACCGGACTTTACCGGCCCGACACGGGACCCTGAAAGAGAAGAACTGGTTTTTGGGGAGGGCTCCGCGCTCACCATTACCAGTCAGATCCTTCCCGAAGATGCTCGTGAGGTGACGATCCTCGCCGTGGCTCAGTCGCAGGGCCCGGGATCAATCTGTTTGTTCGCGATTCGCGATTCCATGCAGCCTCTGGTTCAGCTGGATGTAGATGAATACGGTCAGGCACGGTTCATCCTTCGTGACTTGGAGGGCGTCACTCTCGCCGCGAGGACGCCCGGCGTCCCGGGTGCGAAAACCATTTTTGGTGGCGTTTTGTCCAGACATGATGAGCACATCCAAGTTGTTCTGACGCGGAGTAATTCAGGCTCCTCTTCAACGCTCGCTCGCAGAGGTTGTTGTCCCACGGCATACCGGGTACGTGAAAAAACCGCGTCAGCTTCTCCCAGTGGTTCCCACAACAGCGGATGATCGACCGACCACAGCCCCCATTCCAAGGCCCGTTGAGTCCACTCGCATGGGTCCGATGCCGGCAACGGAGCACTCTGCAGCCGGTAGAAGCGGCATCGAGCCACCCCACTCCAACTCCGTCCCCCTACACTTAGTCCCCGTACACTTAGTCCCCTACGCTCAGTCCTCTACACTTAGTCCTCTACACTTAGTCCCCTACACTCAGTCCCTCTACACTCAGTCCCTCTACACTTAGTCGATTACACTCCGTCCCTCCACACTCCGCCCCCTCCATTCAGTCGAACACCCGCAGTCAGCCATTCAGGGGGTCAAAGGACGACTAAGAGTAACGACTAAGTGTAGAGGGACTAAGTGTCGGGGAATCAAGGGGGAAATCGACAAGAACGTCTACCCTGCGGACCCGACCGGTTCCCGCTGTTTCCGTTACCTGCGATGTCGCGTATACGACGAAAACGGGGATGTGCGGCACGAGTGCAGGATCAGCATGAGTTTTGAAAGTGGAGTTCATCGGTCGAGTGGTTCGATGGTCAGTTGTCCCAGGCCGACGATGGTGCTCTTTCCCAGATGCAGCCATTGGAGGGCAGCGAGCAGGGGCCAGAGGAGCCCGGGACCGGTCGGCAGATCCAGGTGGCCGCAGACGCCGGGCACCCGGAATTCGCGGCCTTGCCGGGCGGAATAGCGCTCCAAGTCCAACCGCTGGCCCTGCCAGGCTCGCTCCGGAACGCGACGGGAGAACTCGATCGCCTCCCCCCGCCGCTCGTGCCACAGCTGCCGCTGACCCCGCGGGAGAAACGCGCCGATCCGCCAGCCGGCTCGGACCACCAAGTCCTTCAGCGTCGGCTCGGGGATCAATTCGCCCTGCCGCAATAGACTCAACGGCGTCCAGAAACTCAAACGGCAGGGCGTCCGCTCCGGATCGCCTGCCAGCGGCCAGACCGCGTCGGACAAACGCCAGGCACGCGGGCAGGCCGCTACCGTCCCGTCCGGGCGCAGCCCCTGCATCCGGAGCACCCGAAAGGGAACCCGCGCGGCGTCCAGTCCCCGCTCCATCGCCATCCCCCAGGCCAGCAACAGCCAGGCATCCCGCCGGATCGCCGGGCGGCCGATGACGATCCAGTCCACTGCCACCTGCCCGGCCACCGGCCGCAAGATGTAGCAAGGCAACCGCTCGCGATCCCTGCCGTCCTCGTGAAACACGCACCGATACAACCGGTGATCCAGATCGTAAAGTGCCGCGCCCCAGACCCCGCGCAGCATCGGCACCGTCGCCGCGACCCCGGACGTGTCCAATGTCAACCGGCGGGGCAAAATCCAAATCTGTTCCAAGCTACGCCACAGTTCGTGCATCGCCTCTGCAACCTGTCCTCGAATCGAAACCAATCCACGATCCCCGTGCTGAAAGATATCCGCCATTCGGTCGAAAAACAAGGCATCCCCCCGCCGCCCGCGATCCCGACCACGCCCCGCGCGGCCCCCCTCGTTTAGAAAGATAGATTTTCGCTCGGTAGGGGAAATTGCATGACGAGCAACAATTGCGTAGGGTGCATTGTCCGTGTGCTGCGCGGTTTTTTTGTGTTTCGAGGGTGCGGCCCGATCTTTGACAATCCGCTTCTTCCCCCGCACCGCGTCGCGTGATTTGAGGCGGTACCCGTACATATTGTCCACCCTCATGAGCTATCAAAATCCGGCCAAAACGGCACCCTTGCCGGTGCCGGAAATTTACCCCAACTGCCTTTCTTGCCTGTCATGTGAGTGGGGAAAAACCGTTATGTGGTAGGGTGTTAGGTCGAGAAACAGCAGAAGCCGAAAATTCTTTCTGACCGTTACGCCGAAATCGCCTCATCCGGCAAATCCGCCTTGTCACCCCAACCATCACAACTTACGAAACCAAAGGCGCAAAGCACTTCCCTGTTCGCAAACGATCGAAGCCAGGCCCTGAAGAATTCACGCAGCTGAATAGCTGCGACGGTGCCGTTGTCGGGCCATTCGGCACGCGAAGCGGGCGAGCGTCGAGCGAACCATGGGGCGAAACTGCGCTGCGTCAGCGCCGTCTCAGGCCGAGTACCCCACCGGGGCGCATCGGATCAAGCACCAGCGAAGCCCGGCGGAGCATCGGGCACAACGCGGCCCGAATTCGCGATTCGTCTGACCTTGCCGCCACGGAAATCCAGGACGACGATTGACGCGATGGTTCATGCCATCCATGCGACCGTCGGAAAGACCGAGGCGTCTCGCTGCGGGGTGCTTCATTCGTGGGCGTCTTGGCGAAATCATACCGGTCCGTGCAGCAACCATCGGCCGTGGAACCGCCGATCAACGCGTTCTCGAACGGCCTTCGTAATAGGGCAACAACCGCGGGTCCTCCAAGTCGGGCAGCGCCCGTTGCAGACCTTGTTGGCGCTCGTTTTCGCCAAACCATTGAAAATTCTGACCCGTCGGATCCGGCGCCGTCGAGCCGTCGGATT
>SLEY01000651.1 GCA_007124535.1 Planctomycetaceae bacterium | reverse complement strand
GTGTTTCCCAGCCAGGGGTAGGTGATGAAATCTCGCCCTTCCGGGATTTCCAAGGCGGTCAGCATCTGCTTGCGGTGGGCCACGCCGACTTGGTGGCAGAATACCCGGTCGATCTCTGCCACCGTCCAGTCGGCCTGCGACAGGAAATCGGTGAAGGTGGCAACTCCCGTGGCAATTCCTTGTTCCATCAACCGTTCCGAATCGGTCGCCATCCGCGGCTGCATCCCCGCCCCCACCGCGTCATCCCGTTCGCTCTGGCACAGTCCATGGTGCGCCGTGTGCGCCCGCGCGCTGGCCGCCAACAACCGGTTCCCGCTACGGCTCAGCTGGCGATCGGCCAACAGGATCGCGCAGCTGCCGGAACCGATCGTCAACGAGGCGATGGAAAGCTTCACCTGGCGGCGGGTCAGCTGGTGATTCCCATTCAGATCCGCGATGGTGGTTTCCACCAGATTCCGGCCACTTTCGGTGCCCACGACCAGCGCCGCGCGGATCTGCCCCAACTCGATCATGTTGGCGGCTTGCAGCACCCCGTTCATCAGCCCCAGGCAAGCGTTCGAGACGTCATAGATGACGCAATCCTCCGGTAGCCCCAGGTGATGATGCACTCGGCAGGCCGTTGCCGGCTCCAAGAAATCTCGGCAGACGGAGCCATGAATCAAAGCCCCGATCTGACGGCGATCGATCCCCGCCGCCGCAATCGCCCGTTCGCCGCTGACAATGCTCATGTCGCTGGGCAGCATGTCGGGAGACCAGAAGCGGCGTTCCTGAATCCCCGACATCAATTCCAGTCTTCCCTCGGGAAGGCGCAGTCTCTGATAGAGGGGGTCAAGCCGCTGCTCGATCTGTTCGCTGGTGACGATTTCCCGGGGCAACGTATAACCGCAGGATTCCAGGCAGACGTGATGGTAACGCATGAAGAATTTGCTCAAAAAAAGAGGAAGGCAGGCGGGGGGATCGCCCGCCTGGATCTGAGGGAACGGGGCGGTTTCACGGCTTGCGAAACTGAACCCTCCACACATCGGAGCCGTGCAATCGCATGCGGCGTTCAAAATGGGTGCGGAAATCCATGTCCGTTTCGGCGGGTTCCTCGGCCGTGTCGAACGGCCCTTGCAGATCGGTGGTCGCGGCCAGGTCTTGCAGGGCGGACTGATGATATTCCTGCACGTCCGTCCAGAAATGGAGCACGCCTTGAGGGGTTAGCACGCGTTCGATCTGTCGCAAGAAGGGGGGCTGCATGATCCGCCGCCGCCGATGCCGTTTTTTCCACCAGGGGTCGGGAAAGTAAACATGCACGGCCGCCGCGCAGGCCGGGGGCAGCTGTGCGAAAAAACGCCCGGCATCGCCTTGCACCACCACTGCATTAGGGCGTTGCAGGCGAGCCAAACGAGCTGCGGCGAAACGAGCGTATTTTCGGGAGAGTTCACAGCCGACGAAATTCCGCTGGGGATACTGGCCGGAGGCGTTTGTCAGGAACAGCCCTTTTCCCGAGCCCACCTCCAACTCCAACGGTCCGGCCACCCCGCACAAGGAGTCCAACCCCAGCGGTTGGGGAAATTCCTCGAGGTGCTTCAAGTGCCAGGATAAGTCCAATGCCGGGTCGATCCGGCGGAGTGCTCGTCGGCCCATCGTGCTCTCGACCTACGTCTGCCGTTCCGAAAGCGCCTCGACCGGAATCGGGATCCCCTTAATCACGCCCTCCACGACCACGTTGTTCCGGACCACGCCTTGAAAACGACTGACAATCATTCGTCCCGGCCGGGCCTTGGTCAACCGGCTGATGAACACCAGCCGATCGCCAGGGACCACCGGATCGCGGAATCGCACGTCTTCCAGGCCCCCGAAACCGACCATCGCGGCTCCCAGCAGATTGTGTTTCTGGACAAAGTAACTGCACATCTGGGCGGCGCCTTCCAGCATGATCACGCCCGGCATCAAAGGCAGGCCCGGCATATGGCCCCGAACCCAGAATTCGTCGCGCGTGATGTCCTTATATCCCACGCACATCAGATTTTCCACGTCGTCGACCACGATGGCCGTCAGCTGCTCCATTTCGTGCCGCTGGGGGTTGTACTTGCGGATCGTTTCCAGATCGGCGACGGGTTGATCGAAATCGATCGTCGCCAGATCGAACAGCAGTTCCTTGGATACCATGCGCCAAGTTCCTTCCGATTACGGAGTAAACACGGAGTCGCCCAAGCTTACGTGCTGACTTTGCGACGTTTGGCTTTGCGCGCTTTCGCATTGGCGGGCCGTTTGCCGTGATTGGCTTTCTTCGGTTTGCGGTGCGGTTTGGACACGGGAGACACCTTTCAACAGAGTGCCGGGGAAAAATTCAGACATTGGGGGCGGAAAGGCCCCCGAGCGAATCGCATAACTTAGCAGCGCCGCCGCTTTCTGGAAAGGCATGCTTGACACCCGGCGCCGATTCCGCTAGAACAACCTGCGTTCGCCGGCACGCACTACCATCCGTTTGTCGGCCTGCCTACCGAACGACCCCCGAATCGCGGGGCCGCTGGGGATTTTTCTCAAAAAGCGGCGACCGGGTGTTGACGAAACGGACCCGCCCCCGTAAATTCTTAGGTTTCCCCTGGGACGTCCCACGTCGCCGGGGATCAATGTTTGTGAGTTGTGCTTTGGCGTATCTGCTGTTGAGCTGTTTAGTGAACTAAGTTGAAGGAGTCCAGAGTGGCGGCCGGTCCATCCCATGAAGTGATTCGAATTCGCATGGAGGCGTACGACCATTCGATCCTCGACCAGAGCGCCGCGGAGATCGTCGATACGGCCAAGCGCACCCACTCCGAAGTGCATGGCCCGATCCCTCTGCCGACACGTGTGGAAAAGTACACGGTCTTGTCGGGCCCGCACGTCGACAAGAAAGCTCGCCAGCAGTTCGAGATCCGAACGCACAAGCGGTTGATTGACATCGTACAGGCTACGGCCAAGACCATCGAGTCCTTGAACAAGCTCAGTCTGCCTGCAGGCGTGGACATCAAGATCAAGGCTTCGACGCGGTAGCCGGATCGCGGGATTTCTTTCCGAGACGACGATATGACTGGATGCTGTTCGGGTAAGGTGGGGTTTCCCCATGCTCCCGGAAGCGACTGACCACAGGATACAGACCAATGGTGAAGGGTATACTCGGCCAAAAGGTCGGGATGACGCAAATCTACGACGACTCCGGCCGAGCGGTGCCGGTGACCGTATTACAGGCCGGGCCGTGTCATGTCCTTCAGTTGCGGACGCAGCGGCGCGACGGCTACGAAGCGGTCCAGTTAGGGTATTTGGACAAGAAGCGGCCGCGTGGCAAGCGAAGTCGTCCCAGTCAAGCCAGTCGGTCGGAGCGTGGTCAGGTGGCCAACATTGCCAGCAAACGGTCACGGCGGCGAGCGGCGGCCGGCGTCGGTCTGCCTGCCAAGGCGGGCTGCGAGCCCCAGCGTTTCATTCGCGAGTTCCGCGGCCCGGCTGGCGAATTGGAAGTGGGCCAGCAGGTCACCGTCGAAGCCTTCGCGGAAGTGCGGGCGGTGGATGTCACCGGGACCAGCAAGGGCCGCGGCTACTCCGGCGTGATGCGACGTCACAACTTTGCCGGCCAGCGAGCTTCGCACGGCGTGAAGAAGGTCCACCGCCACGCGGGCGGCACCGGGATGAGTGCCGATCCCAGCCGTCTGTTCAAGGGGATCCGGATGGCGGGCCAGTATGGGAATGCCCGGACCACGGCCCGCAATCTCAAACTCGTCCGGGTCGATCCCGAGAACCACCTGCTGCTCGTGCGAGGGGCGGTGCCTGGTCCTAATGGTGGATTCCTCGTGATTCAAGAAACAAACAAAGTCGGTTGAGCAGAAGGTCGGTTGAACCGAGTGGGAAGAGATAAGGGTCGGTGAAGGATTGTCATGGCAACGTTAGCAGTTTTCGATCGCAACGGGGTTCAGGTGGACACCTACCAGGTGGACCCGGACCAGATTGCGCCGCGGATCAACAAGCAGTTACTGCATGACGTGGTCGTCATGTACCAGGCCAACCGGCGGCAGGGCGGCTCGCGTACCAAGTCGCGTAGCGAGATTGCGGGTTCGACTCGCAAGATGTACCGGCAGAAGGGGACGGGCAATGCCCGGGCCGGCTCCCGCCGATCGGGCATTCGCCGAGGCGGCGGCCATATTCATGCCCTGCGTCCCCGGAACTACGGGTATCGTCTGCCTCGCAAGGCGGTACGGGCGGCCACCCGGATGGCGATCGCCACGAAGATTCGCTCGGGGAGCCTGACCGTGATCGATCAGTTGGGTTTCGAGCAGCCGCGGACCAAGGACATGGCTTCGATCTTGCGGGCTCTGAATCTGGCGGATCAGAGCACGCTGGTCACCACGGCCGCTTACGACTCCAACGTCGTCCGCAGCGCCCGCAACATCCGCCAGGTATCCGTGTCGCCGGTCGGCGATTTGAACGCGCTGTGTGTGTTGCAGCCGCGGCGAATGCTGGTGACCCGGGCGGCCTTGGACGTACTGTGTGGCCAAACCGGGGCGAGCAAGGGCAACGATTTGGAAGAAGCAGGTGAAGGTGATGCGTAAGTCCCCGAAAGACAAGAAGACGCCGGCCCCGCGGCTGACCCTGGAACCGCACCAGGTGATCCTGAAGCCGCTGGTGACGGAAAAAGGCGTGTTCCACGCCAACGAGTACAACCAGTACGGATTCGAAGTCAATCCGTTGGCCACCAAAGCCCATGTGCGGGCGGCGGTGGAGGAGCTATTCGATGTGCGGGTGGTCAAAGTCCGGACGCAAGCCCGGGCGGGCAAACCGCGCCGACACCGGTTTCGCAAAGGCTATACGAAAGCCTGGAAGAAGGCGGTGGTGACGTTGAACCCGGAAGATCGTATCAACTTTTTCTAGGATTCCGGCCTGAGGGCCTGAGGGGCGAGAGAACGAACCATGGGTATCCGCTCGTACAAAGCGACCAGTCCCGGACGCCGGGGCGCGACGGTCAGCGATTTTGCCGACTTGACGCCGGGGGCCCGGCCCGAAAAGTCGCTGCTGCGTCCGCTCCGCAAAAAAGGGGGGCGCAACAATCAAGGCAAAATCACGACCCGGCATCGCGGGGGGGGGCACAAGCGGCAGTACCGCGTGATCGACTTCCGACGGGACAAAGTGGGGGTACCGGCCCGCGTGCATTCGATCCAATACGATCCCAACCGCAGTGCCCGTATCGCGCTGTTGCACTATGTGGATGGGGACAAGCGATACATCTTGGCGCCGGATGGCCTCAAGGTGGGGCAGCGAATTGAAAACGGGCCCGAAGCTCCGCCCAATGTAGGTAATTCGTTGCCGCTCAAGAGGATCCCGTTGGGCACGACGATTCACAATGTCGAGTTATTGCCGGGCCAGGGCGGGACGTTGTGCCGCAGTGCCGGGGCCAGCGCTTCGCTGATGGCACGCGACCGCGCTTGGGCGCAGATCACGCTGCCCAGCGGCGAGATCCGGCGGGTGCCGGCCAGTTGCCGGGCGACGATCGGCAAGGTCGGGAATACGGATCACATGAACATCAGTTTGGGCAAGGCCGGTCGGCGGCGCTGGATGGGCCGGCGGCCGCATGTTCGCGGCACCTGTATGAACCCCGTCGATCACCCGCACGGTGGTGGGGAAGGTCGGACGAAGGGCGGCCGGCATCCGGTCAGTCCGACCGGGAAGCCTGCCAAAGGCGGTTCGACCCGGAAGTCCCGCAAGCCGTCCAACGCGGCCATCGTACGGCGGCGGCGCTCGCGGCGTTATGGACAATTGAAACTGGGTGGTTAATCGGAGTCCGAGGCACGCATGAGCAGGTCACTGAAAAAAGGCCCGTTTGTCGATTTCAAGCTGTATCGCAAGGTACAGAAGCAGGACGCGGCGGGAACCAAGGAGCCCATCAAGACGTGGGCTCGGGCATGCACGATTGTGCCCGAGTTCGTGGGGCACACGTTCCTGGTCCACAACGGCAAACTGCACATGAAGGTGTTCGTCACCGAGGACATGGTCGGGCACAAACTGGGCGAGTTCGCTCCCACCCGGATCTTCCGGGGGCACGGCGGCAAAGGCAAGCGTTAACGTAAGGTAGCAACAGACATGGCATTCCAAGCAACGCACCGCTATGCCCGCATCAGCCCGCGCAAAGTGCGGCCGCTGGCCGACCTGGTGCGGGGAAAATTCGCGGACGAAGCGTTGGAAATCCTCCGTTATCAGCCGCAGCGGGGCGCGCGGATGTTGGAAAAGGTCATCCGCAGCGCCCTGGGCAACGCGCAGGATCCGGATCAGACCCGCGGCCGCACGGTCGATGTGGAGTCCCTGGTCATCACCGACGCGCGGGTCAATAACGGCCCCATGTTCAAACGGGTTCGACCCCGGGCACGCGGGATGGCTTTCCTGATCCTCCGGCGGATGTCCCACATTCATATCACCCTGCAAGACCTGAACGAGCAGTAACTCATGGGCCAAAAAGTCAATCCAATCGCGTTCCGCACCGGCGTGATGACCAGTTGGAAGAGCCGCTGGTACGCTTCCAAGCAGGATTTTTCCGAGCTGCTGGTCGAGGACCAGAAGATCCGCCGGTTCATCAAGAATCATCCGCGCAAGACCCAGTACCGCAATGCGGGGATCGACCGGATCGACATCGAGCGGACGCGGGACGAGGTCAAGATCGTATTGCATGTGGCGCGCCCCGGTTTGATTATCGGGAAGAAAGGCCAGGAGGTCGAGTTGCTGCAGGAGGATCTGCAGAACCTGATCGGCCGCCGCGTGAATCTGAAGATTGAAGAAATCCACCGCCCGGAACTGCGGGCGCAGCTGGTCGCCGAAGACATTGCCCAGCAGTTATCCAAGCGGGCCAGTTTTCGGCGGACGATGAAACGTTCGATGGAACAGACGATGGATGCCGGGGCCAAGGGGATCAAGGTCCAATTGGCCGGGCGATTGGGCGGGTCGGAAATGGCCCGGCGTGAAAAACAGATCCTGGGCTCGATCCCGCTGAGCACGTTGCGGGCCAAGATCGATTACGGCTTTACCGAGGCGAAGACCGCCCAAGGCCATATCGGGGTCCAGGTTTGGATTAACCAAGGAATGTTTGAAGGAGACGCGGCCGATGGCGCTGATGCCGAAGCGGGTC
>SLEY01000086.1 GCA_007124535.1 Planctomycetaceae bacterium | reverse complement strand
GATCTTGCCCGTGCCGGGCCGGACCCGGACCCGAGCCACCGCCGTCTTCCGACGCCCCGTACCCAAGGCGTCCCCGCTGATCTTGTCTCTTTTCACTGCTACCATAACTTATCGATTCCCGCTGGAAGGAAGTGGATTTGGAGGAAAGGGCCGCTCAAGCGGACCACCCCGATGCCGCTCACACACCGAACTCGGCTGCTTGCGGCTGCTGGGCCTGGTGCGGATGGTTCGGACCCACAAAGATCTTCAGCTTGGACAACATCTTGCGGCCCAGCTTGTTCTTCGGCAGCATGCGGCGAACCGCGTCGCGCACCACCTGCTCGGGGTGATCTTCCATCCGCTGTTCCAATGTCTCCGACCGCAAACCGGGATAGCCGGTGTACCAAGTGTACTTCTTTTGCGACCACTTCTTGCCGCTTAACTGCACCTTTTCGGCGTTCACCACGATGACGAAGTCGCCCGTATCGACATGGGGGGTGTAGCTCGGACGATGCTTTCCCATCAATCGCACGGCAATCTCGCTGGCCATCCGGCCCAGTACCTTGTCCGTCGCATCGACGACCCACCACTGCGGGGTGACCTCGCCGGGCTTGGCCATATATGTCTTCACAGCAGCCAACGTCAAACTCCTCCCTCGTTGCGATCGATACCCGATCGTGATCCCTTGACTTGGGCAGATTTCGAGAAAACGCTAAGTCTACCAAGTCGCCATCGTGCTTTCAAGGGACGCGCCGATTTTCGCCCGGTATTCGGCTCGATTTTTCCGGCGAACCGAATACAATCCCCTCCGCAACGTTCGTTTCCTGACCTTCGGGCGTCTGTCCGTTCGCCCTCACCCCCCGCCAGGTTCCTGCCATGCAAACCGAATATCGGAATTTCGGCATCCAGTTCACATATCCCGAAGACTGGTCCCTGATCGACGAAGACGCCTCGGGTTGGCCGCGGCGGGTCTCCGTTCAGAGCCCCCATACTGCCTATTGGGAGCTGCAAATCTACCCGGCGGAGTACAGCCCCGTCGCGCTGACCCAAAAGGCACTCGACGTGTTTCGCGAGGAATACGCCGACCTGGACTCGCAACCGGTGTCCGAATCCGTCGATCACCACCAGATCGTCGGCTATGACCTGGACTTCCTGTGCCTGGACTTCGTCGTGACCTGCCAAGTACGGAGCCTGTCCCTGGGCGGCCAGACCTTGCTGCTGATCTGCCAGGCAGAAAGCCGGGAATACGAGGAGCAGCGCGAGGTGTTCGAGGCCATCACGCGCAGTCTTACGTCTGCGGAAGCCCCCCCATCAGACTGATGGTCTCTGACTGGGCGAGCAGCTGGTCCACGCGCTGGAGCAATGGGTCCGTCTGCTCGCCATTCTCCACCAACATGGACGGATCGACCGCCGTAAACAACGCCCGGCAATGACGGCACTGGATAGGCTTGCCCAAGTACTGGACAGAGATTCGTAGCTGCCGCCCACACGTCGGGCATCGCTGAAGGAAGAACGTGGCGTGCGTGGTCATGGGCTTTCCTCCTGCTGCCGAATCGACGACGAGACCTGTCGAGCCGATAGGCTCCGCCGAAGTCCAGTTTAATCCCACGCCATCGTTCTTGTAAAGATTCCGGTTGCGAATTTTCGGGACTAACGGGCTCGCCGGGCTGCTTCGATGAGGATGGGCTCCGCGGGGGTGGAGGGGAAATCCGGCTGATCCTGCACCGGAACGGCAGCGATGCGGTCGACCACGTCCATCCCTTCGACGACTTCGCCGAAGACGCAGTAACCGAATTCGCCCGGTTCCTCGCCCTGATGGTCCAGGACCGGATTATCGACCACATTGATGAAGAACTGGCTGTTGGCGCTGTCGATATGCTGGGGGTCCCGGGCCATGGCGACCATTCCGCGGAGGTTTTTCAGGCCGTTTCGAGCCTCGTTGGCAATATAGGCGCCGGGCGAGGCCGCCTGGAGATCCGGGCCGAAACCGCCGGCGGCGATGATGAAGTCGGGATCGACAAAGTGGATGATCGTCTGATCGTAGAAGCCGCGATCGACATAGTTGCGGAGGAAATTGTCGACGGTCAGCGGGGCTTTGGCTGGGAACAACCGGATGCGGATCGGCCCTTGCGAGGTCTGCAGAACCACTTCGGGATCGGGTCGCTGGCCGGCGGTTTCCGGGCGAGCGGGGGTTGCTGTGGAAGGCCCATCCGCACGTACCAGGACCGGTTCTGCGACGCCAGGGGTGGGATTCGAGTTCGTCTCGGACGAGGATTCGGCCGCCGGAATCGAAGCCGGCGGCGGTGCTGCGTCACGCCCACACCCCAAACTGAGCAGGCTCAGGGGGAACACCAGCATCAAGACGAGCCGCGCAGAAAGAAAAGAGCGGAGCATTGTGTCTGCCTCCATGCAGTACGAGCGTTAAGCCAAAAAAAAGACCGGGTTCTCCGGGATGGACTTCACATGCGCTTCCCTGCGCACCCCGCGACGCCTCCCGGCGCGATGCGTATCATCCGTAGTTTGCCGATTTCCTGCAACCTCGGTTTTTCAGAAACCGGTTCCAAGACCCAAAAAAGCTACCACGGACCACTTTCCCGCGAGCCAAACCCCTCGCGAGACCCATATCGGACATCCCGGACGCAGGGGCGCAGATAACGCGAACGCCGCAGGAGCCAAGCCACCCAGAAACCGACCACGAAGCCGCCAATATGCGCCCACCATGCTACGCCCCCCGCTTGGGTCGCACCGATGGCCATCACCCCACTAAAGAATTGCAGGAAAAACCATAAACCCAGAAACAGGGGGGCCGGAAGAACGGTCAGGTAGAAGAACACAAAAAACGGGATCAGCGCCAAGACCTGGGCGCGCGGGTACAGGTACATATAAGCGCCCATCACACCCGCAATCGCCCCGCTGGCCCCAATCGTGGGCAGCGTGGAATCGGGATTCACGACCAGATGCGCCGTACTGGCCGCAATGCCACACCCGAGATAGAACAGCCCATAGCCGAAGTGCCCAAAACAGTCCTCGACATTGTCTCCGAAAATGAAGAGGAACCACATGTTGCCCAAGAAGTGCATCCAACCACCGTGCAGGAAGATGCAGGTCAACAAGGTCAGGACGTTCGGCACCGCCGCCGGTTCCGCCGGCCGCGTTACCGGATCGACCCGTATCCCCCGCGTGGTGAGTACCCGCTGGGTCCCGACCACGATCTCGACCGGTTCCCCCGGATTCAGCACACGGGCGGGGATCATGCCGTACCGCTCGGCCAGTTGCTCCTCTCCGGCCAGCTGCAGAAAGAACACGAACCCGCAAACCGCGATCATCAGGTAGTTGATGATCGGGAACGTGCGAGACCGGATGTTATCGCGGAGGGGAATCATGCCGACCTGGCCTGCCCGCCTTACAGGTAGCGGTTGATCAGGTTTTCGAGCATTTCCTGGCGGCCGCTGACGTTGGGGGTGATTTCGCCTTTTTCCAGCATATACGCTTCCAAAGCCCGGAAATCCGCCTCACCCGCTTCGATCCGGGCCCCGATCCCCGTGTCCCAGCTGCTGTAACGATTCCGAACAAATTCGTCCAGTTCGCCGCCCGCTCGAATCGCGGCGGCGATCTTCAACCCGCGCGCAAACGCGTCCATTCCACCCACGTGAGCGTGGAACAAATCGATCGGTTCGAAACTCTCCCGCCGCAGTTTGGCGTCGAAATTCACGCCGCCAGGCGCCAAGCCACCATACTTGAGGAGCATGAGCATGACCTCGGCGGTCAGGTAATAGTTCGTGGGAAACTGGTCCGTATCCCAGCCCAACAAGGTGTCGCCCGTGTTCGCATCGATGGAACCGAGCATCCCTTGATGCCCCGCATAATCCAACTCATGCATCATCGTGTGGCCCGCCAAGGTGGCATGGTTGGTTTCCAGGTTCAATTTGAAGTGATCGGTCAGATCGTAGGCCCGCAGGAAATTGATGCAGGCGGCCGCGTCCGAGTCGTATTGGTGCTTCGTGGGCTCCTTCGGCTTGGGCTCAATCAAAAACTGGCCGGTGAACCCGATCTCTCGGGCATAGTCCACCGCCAGATGCAGGAACCGCCCCAGGTGATCCAGCTCCCGCTTCATGTCGGTATTGAACAGGTTCTGATAGCCTTCTCGGCCTCCCCAAAAGACGTAGTTCTGCCCGCCCAGCTCTTTGGTGATCTCCAAGCACTTCTTCACCTGGGACGCCGCAAAAGCGAATGCATCGGCGTTGCAGCTGGTCGACGCCCCATGCACATAGCGGGGATTGCTGAACAAATTCGCCGTACCCCACAACAACCGGATCCCCGTCCGCTCCTGCTCTTCCTTCAAGATCCGGGCGACGGCGTCCAGATTTTGGTTGGTCTCGGCAAGTGAGTCGCCTTCGGGTGCGACATCCCGATCGTGAAAAGCGTAAAACGGGGCCCCCAACTTCTCGATGAATTCGAAAGCGACCCGCACCCGATCCTGGGCGTTGGTTACCGAAGGGCTTCCATCATCCCACGGTTGGAGCATAGTGCCTGCCCCGAAAGGATCGGCGCCGGTACCGCGGAAGGTGTGCCAGTAGACGACGCTGAAGCGGAAATGCTCCTTCATCGTCTTCCCCTCAACCACCTCGTCCTCGTTGTACCAGCGAAAGGCTAAAGGGTTCTTCGAATCGGGGCCCTCGTAACGGATCTTTTCAACTTCGGGAAACGCTGTCATATCCAATCGCTCTCTGTGGGGGTTCTGTTCGCCGACACAAAAAAAACCAGACCGTGCATGATGGCAGAAATCCGGTCCGGGAACAACGGGTGGGGGCTCGAGGCGGCGTCAGAACGCTTCGAGTGCCGTGGATTCGGCCTCCCGGCCGACCCGAGCCGGCGAACAGCAGCGCAACGGCTGCTGGAGCTTCCGCACGGCCGTGGATTCGATCTGGCGGACACGTTCTCGCGTGACCGAAAACACGCGGCCGACTTCCTCCAGTGTGTACGCATAGCCATCGGTCAAGCCGAATCGCATACGGACGATTTCCCGTTCGCGGTAATTCAAGGTCTCGATGGCCTGTTCGATCCGGGTTTTGAGCGTTTCCCGGTCCAGACGGTGCGCCAGATCCTGCTGCCGAGGATCCTCCAGGAGTTCACCGAAGCAGTTCTCATCCTGTTCGGTGACGGGTTGATCGAGTGAAAGCGGCGCCCGGGACATTTTCAGGACACGGCGGGTTTCTTCGAGAGACAGACTCGCTCGCTCGGCCAATTGTTCCGGCGTGGGTTCGCAACCGAGTTCCTGGACCAGCTCGAGACCGGCGTTGCGCACCTTGCCCATGGTATCGACCATATGCACGGGCACGCGGATCAAACGGCTTTGATCCGTCAGCGCCCGCGTGATGGCTTGCCGAATCCACCATGTGGCATAGGTCGAGAACTTATAACCGCGGGCGTATTGGAATTTTTCGACGGCGCGCATCAAGCCGGTGTTCCCTTCCTGAATCAAGTCCAGGAAGCTGAGTCCGCGATTACAGTAATTCTTGGCGATCGAAACCACCAGGCGGAGGTTTCCGGCCGAGAGGCGACGTTTGGCCGCATCATACCGCTGACGAGATTCCGCCGTACGATGCACTCGGCGGGAAAGCGTCCGAGGCGTTTCCGAGGTCATTCGCATGAGGAAATGCAGTTCGCCCTGGAGTTCATTCCAGGTTCGCCCCCACGTTCCGGGCCGAGCAACCAACCCCGCCATTTCTCGCCTGAGGCCCTCCATCCGGACTGAAATCCCCACCAATTTCTCGAACAACGGTTGCAGGCGACTGGTGCGCAAGTTCAGTTCCTCCACCAAGCATACGGCCCGGCGGCGACGGCGGACCAGATTGGCCCAGGCGTTGCGGCGGCGCTGCCAGGGAAACCGCTTGCCCACCGCCACCCGAAAGTCCCGGCGGTTGCGCTCCAGCAGATGGCGCAGGGTCTGCAGATTCGGCTCCAGCAGTTGCCGGATCCGCCCCTTGCCGGCCGTGTCGGTCACCGCGATGTCCACCGTGCGATCCAGGCGGAGGGCCCCATCCCGCACCGATTCCAACAACTCCACAGCCCCTCGGAGCACAAAATCGGAGGCCAGCATGCGGCGCCGATACTCCACGCGCGATGCCTCAATCTGCTGCGCCGCTTCCAGTTCCTCCGCACGGGTCAGCATGGGGCTCTTGCCCATTTGCAGCAAGTAAATGCAGATCGGATCATCCAAACGGATTGCCTCCGCAAGTCCTTCCTCATCCTCGGCGATCAGCAAGGGGTCGGTGTTCTGATTCAATTGGCTGTCCCTTCGCGGCGAAGTCGGGGCGAACTGCTTGAAATGCGAAACCCTCGCCGAGCATCGCGGATGCAGTTGCCATGCCGAGTGGGTCACGCAGCGGGATCGATCGCCGTAACGTGTTTGATATCGAAGGTTTAGGGAAAGTCGATCGAATTTCGAGGGACCGGGAGGATGATGACAAAAGGCAACACCTGCGGTCTGGAAACAACACTCCCCCCACGATGTGTGCCACTGGGTCGCCACTTGTTGCCGGGCCGTTCCTTGCCGCAGGACAACCGGCTATAATACGCCCCAAGCCGCCAAGTGGTGGAAACCTGCTCGGTGCGAGCTGCCCGGCCAGATCGCCCCGGGAAACTCCCCCTCGGACGGATCGAATCCATTGACCATACCCCCCAGGAACAGGGAAACGCGACCATGTCGGAAACGAGCAGGATCTTGATCGCCGACGATAATCAGCCCAATTGCGAGCTACTGGAAGCCTATTTGAGCGAACTGGATTGCGAAATCGAATTCGCCGCGGACGGGAAAGAAACGTTGCAGAAGGTCGAATCCTTCGCCCCGCACCTGATTCTGCTGGATGTGATGATGCCCCGGCTAAGCGGTTTCGAAGTCTGCCGGATCTTGAAAGATGATCCTCAGACCAGCGGGGTCATGATCTTGATGGTGACGGCGCTGAACGAATTAGGGGATATCGAAAGGGCGGTTCAAGCGGGGACCGATGATTTCCTTTCGAAGCCCGTCAATAAGATCGAACTGCTCAAACGCGTGGAAAACATGCTCAACCTGCGGAATATCCGCGATGAGAACGAACGACTCCGCCGCTATATCGAGTCGATGGAAATCGCACCCAATAACAGCT
>SLEY01000158.1 GCA_007124535.1 Planctomycetaceae bacterium | reverse complement strand
GTCGGACGCAACGGAAACAGCAGACCGGGTTGACCGCTTCCCCCCGGGTAGGCACGCTGGTATTGCTGGTAGAGCGGTTCGACCGTGGTCTGGGCCACGCCCCAGCCCGACCGGGTATGTGTGCGGACGTTCGGCGGGACCATCAACGGAACCGGGCCGCCCCACTGGGTGTGATAGTAGCCGGCGTGCCAGGACATTTGCGCGGCACGCTGCTGGGCGATCCAATCGGCCCGCAACGCGGGGTCGATGATCGGCTGGCCGCTCTGGACCGCGGCGGCCAGCGGCCCGACCGTTCCCGGCGCGACCACTCGCCGGCGTTGGGCCCACCGCCCCGAACGACCTCGAATGCCCGGCGAGGCGTAGACCAATTCGTAATCCGATTCCTCATCGACCGACTCGACCACGATCGCCGAAGGTTCCGGGTCCATGCTCGGGATCAAATCGGGTTCTTCGCCAAATCCGTTGGCGGACCACAGGAGTGCCAGGGCGACAGCGCCCGTCCAGGCGGAAGTCCAATTTTGGGTCATATCAGGCACCTCAGTTCAGGTGGTAACCAGCCGCACGATTCGTCCTGAACACGGTTCTAGCGGGGAATTCGAACCGCTTGGCGGACGGTTTTTACCGCAGTGCTCACCGGATTCGCATACCAGATTGCTCGGGTGCGAGTCATACCGCGCCCCTCGTCGTAGTATCGCCGATAGGTCCGGTGATGTTGGTAAGTGAACTCGTGGGGCATCAAGGGTTGGTAGGTATAGTAGGTGTGTCCGACGCGCGCCGGTACCGGCCGCGGCGCGATATACAGCTGGGCGGGCGCGCCGCCGTGGTGATTGGGAACGTAGAAATTGTAGAACAGGTCGGGTTGGCCGTATTGCCAGCCGTAGCTGCTATCCGAATAGATCGGGGCGCCAGGGGCGTGATATGTGACCTCCTGCGAACGTCCGTCTTCCGCCGCAAGGTGGGCGGGCATCACGAGGCTCAGATAGGCAGCGAGGATTCCCGTTACGATTATCCAACGGTGAGGTAGCGACATCTTGGGCTTCTCCTTGTCATGCTCGATTTGCACGCTACAAGCTTTACTCGGTTCCTGACGGCCTGAGGGGTGAGTCTTTATCGGCCGCGCGACGCGATTAGGCCGGTTCCGACTGGCCCTTGGGGAAGAACGGGTGGGAACCCGCGCGGAGAATCGCTATAATCCAGCGAAGTTTGCCCCTAATCGATGCCCCCCGATGGGATAGCCTGGGCGGATTGGTTGGTGCAGGAGTATCTTGTTTGACTGTCTCGAAACATAAGCAACCCATGTCGAAAACGCATTCCCCCTCGAACAACGGCAATTCAAGACGCCGCACCACGGCGGAAGCGATGGCCTCGAAGCAGAGGGATATTTCCGTCAGCGAGTTTTTTGCAAAGAACCGCCACCTTCTGGGATTCGATAACCCGCGAAAAGCGCTGCTGACCACGGTCAAAGAAGCGGTGGACAACTCGCTGGACGCCTGTGAGGAAGCGGGAATCCTGCCAGAGATTTGGGTGCACATCGAGCAAACCGGCAACCAGCGGTACAAGGTGGGGGTTCAGGACAACGGGCCGGGGATCGTCAAGAAACAGATCCCCCTGATCTTTGGCAAACTGCTGTACGGTTCGAAATTCCACCGGCTGCGGATGAGTCGGGGGCAGCAGGGGATCGGCATCAGTGCCGCCGGCATGTACGGCATGCTGACCACGGGCAAGCCGGTCAAGATCCTCTCCAAGCTCTCGGTGCGGAAGCCGATCCACTATTACGAGATCCAGATCGACACGCGGAAGAACGTCCCGGAGATATTGAACGGGCGAGGCAGCGGCATCGACATCCCCCCCAATGATGATGGCCGAAAGTACATTGAAGAGCAGGGCATCGAGTGGACGGCCGACTATGAGGCCCAGGACGACCAACCGGCTCGACCGGTCAAGAGCGGCACGCGCGTAACGATCGAGTTGGAGGCTCGTTTTCAACGTGGCCGTGGCAGTGTCGACGACTACTTGGAGCAAACGGCCATCGCCAACCCCCACATCACGGTGCACTACGTGGACCCCGAGGGGAGTTGCAAGATCTATCGCCGTTCGACCGATCTTCTGCCCGCCGAGCCCAAGGAGATCAAGCCGCATCCGTACGGAGTGGAACTGGGCCGGTTGGTCACCATGCTGAAGGAAACACGCGAGACCACGATCAGCGGGTTCCTCTGCAATTCGTTTTCGCGGGTCAGTCCTGCCGTAGCCCGCCGGATTTGCGCGGCGGCCGGCGTCACGACACGCGAGCCGGTGAAACGGATGGATCGAGAGGTCGTGGACCAGTTGTACCAAGCGATCCAGGAAACCAAGATCAAGTCGCCGACCACGGATTGTGTCTGCCCGATTGGGGAGCCGCTGTTGTTGAAAGGTTTGCGGCACGTGGTGCCGGGCGAGTTTTATTGTGCCGCCACGCGGCCGCCCTCGGTCTATCGGGGGAATCCGTTCCAGATCGAAGTCGCGCTGGCCTATGGCGGGACGAATCCGGTCCAGAAGATCTCGTTGGACATCCTGAGCCAACTGATTTGCGAAACGGATTGCCGCACGATGCGCCAGTTCATCATCAACACGTTCGACGGTTTGGGTCCCGATGCGGCGGAACGGATTTTGAAAAAAGCAGCCCTCGGCACCCGGCAGTCGCCGGCCAAACTCGCTTCGGCCGAGCGGAAGCGGTTGCATGAGGCGATGCGGCACATCAATTTGAACGAGGGCCAATCGATGCAGGTGCTCCGCTATGCCAACCGCGTACCCCTGCAGTTCAAACAGCGCGATTGCGCCATCACCGACGCGGTGATGAGCATGAACTGGCGCTCCTACGGGCTGAGCCAATCGCGCGGCTCCCTGCCCGGCGGGCCGGTCACGGTGATGGTGCATGTGGCCAGCGTGTGGGTGCCGTTTACAAGCGAATCGAAAGAGGCCATCGCCGCCTATCCCGAAATTCAAAAAGAATTACGCTTGGCCCTGCAAGCCGTGGGAAGGAAACTGGGGATGTATCTGCGCCGCCGCCAGCGAGTCAAGCAGGAGGGCGAGCGGCGGACCATCTTTTTGCGATATTTGCGGGAAGTCGCCGCAGCCATCCACACGATCAACGGGGCGGACCAGGAGCAGGTCTACCAACGTCTGCTGCAAGTGGCGAATCGCAAAACGGCCGAAGCCGATGTCCGATTGGACGAACGCGGCCAGCGGATCGAAACCGCACCGTTTGGCGACCACGTCCTGATCGTCGACGGCGTCGAGGGCGACGGGAACGGAAACGCCTCGGCCGATTCCACGTGGCACCGCGAGCAAAAACAACTCTTCTGAACCCATGTTCTGCGAACGGGAAACCCCGCTGGGCCCCACTCGCGTTCCGGGACGGAGCAGGTCGGTCTGACGCGTGCCCACGATGCAATCAATGAAGAAGACATCAATGCCTTGTCGCTCGTCGGGCCTCCCACGGACGTGTGGCCTCCTACGGACGTGTATTTCTCGATCGAGTTCGACTTGGATGCGCCCACCTTGTCGAGCAACATCTTTCTCAACGATCTGGCGAATGTCTTCGCGGATGCCTCGGCAATCGGCTCGTTGAACGATGTCTCGCAAACGGGTGGACTTGGCCATCAAGGCGCGTCCTGCAGGACGACCTCTCGGGGTAGCAGCAGTTCGGCGGCGTTGCGTGCCAGGTAGGGGGGCACGGTCATCAGCATCCGACTTCCCTGAGAACGCTCGAATCGCCACAAACGACCATCTTGTCCTGCCGGGACGGGCGCCTGGAAGTAACCGGGTTCTTGGAGATCCGCAAAGTCGAATTGCAGGGCGCCATCGGCGTCACGCAGGTCGCCGCTGGTGCCGGTGCTGAAACCGGCGACCGTTTCCGTGCCCCGCGGCACGTAGAAATACAAAGTCCAGCGCCCGTGGGGGCGGGCCGGATCGTCCGGCGTGGACCGCAGGGTCATAGGCTGATTCTCCGGCCAGACGAGGCGGGTGCGGTCGGAACCGTCGCTCCATTCCAAGCGGTGCAATCCGCGGTACGGGGACCGCAAGACCACCTCGTACTCCTCGCCGTCCGGCGGCGTCGTGTCGTCTTGGGCCACGGGCTCCAGCGTGACCTCGTCGGGCGAGTACAGCGACAGCCGGACGTTGCCCCGATTGCGAAAGTGGGCAATCAAACCTCCGGTGACCTGCAGGACCAGTTCCCGGTCGTCTTCGGGGAACCAGGTGTAGGCGGCATGATGTCCGCGAAACGAGCCGAGATCGCCGGCGGGAACCTCCGGCAACTGCAGCGCCGTCGCGGGGACGAGTTCTTCGCTGTATTCCACGGGCTCGAAATCGAGGTCGGTCTCCTGATGATTCTCGATGCCCGCCTGAACCAGCGTCCGGATCTCGTCGGCCGAGAACGGCTCGCTGCTCTTCCAGGGATTGCGATCTTCGGGGACATCCCAGCCGTATTCTTCGGGCACGGAGACATTCCGGTCCCGGGCGGGAACGTTGGTGTACGTGCTGCGGGAGGTGACCATCATCGTGTCGCGAATGCGGTAGGCAAAGCGGATCACGTCCTCCACGGCCGCTTGCCGGGCCGCGCCGCTGGCGTCCTGGTAGGCCAGGTACAGTTCCACGTAGCGGGTGTACAAGGCCAGGTCGTCCAGCCGTGCGTGGACGGCCGGATCGTCGGTCAGCTCACGGGCCTCGGCGAGGCGTCGGTACATCCGCGCCAGCAGATCTTCGTTCGAGCGTCGGGTTGGGTCCCGATTGAGCATTTCGTAGAACGCGCGCATCGGTTCCCGGGCCGCCCCGAAACTCTTCTCCAGAAAGTCGTCGATGTACGTGTCGATCTCCTCCGCAGCCCCCACATCCCACAAGAGGATGGCGGACAGCCAGTACCCCAGTCCATTCGCTCCCCAGCTGTCCGCATTCTCCGAGTTCATAAAGCGGGCGCCCTGCTGGTGAAAATAGGGGAGCCGCTCCCTCAGATACGCGACGTCCCCTCCGCGCGCCCGGCGCGGCAGATCGCGGCTCCAGGTATGCACGTCGTGGTACTCGCGAATGCCGATCATTTCGGTCCGAGCCGACCAACCCTCGATCAACTCCTCGACGGTGTAGCCTCCGCGGATAAAGGACGTGGCAATGCTGACGATCACTCGGGGATGCACGTCCACCCGGGGCGGGGGCGAATGCTGGGCATAGGCGTAGATGCCCACGTACTTCGGACCCAGCCCCAGGGCATTGATCGCCTCGGCCGACTCGTTGGCCAGCAGGACCACCCGGTCGCTGACGCTGCCCATCCGCTCACAGTCCGTGCATTCGCACCAATTGCCACCATCCGATGGGTCCAGGCTGATGCTCTCCTGTTCCGGATTCTGCTGGATGATCTGCAGCGAGTCCTCGACGACCAATTCGCGGAGCCCGGGGTTGGCGATACAGAACTTGGTGAGGTTGCCTCCTACGAACTCGCGTTGCCCATCCACCAAGGCGTAGTATTCGGGATGGGCGTCGAAGGCCGCCCGATTGCGGCGGATGATGCTGCCATAGGCGTGCCCCGTACGCAGGGTAAACGCGGGGGTCATCCGGTTGCGGCGATGCCAGGTCTGCCAGGCGTCGCGGTACAACGTCCGTCCCGCGCCACGCGGTCCCGACCGATTGTAAAAATCCGGGGTTTCCGTCACGTCCAAGGTCAAGGTGATGGTCTCGGTCTGCGGGATGATTTCCCAGGTCTCCGTAGGGAAGAACATCCGGTATCCCAAGCGATGAAGCAGGTCCCAGACGGCATGTTCGACGGCCGTTTCCGTCGCGCCGATGATCTGCAGTCCGAGCGGATGCGTGCGCAGCCGATACTCCTCGCGGCGAGCGATTTCCTGCGGGTGGAAATCATGGGTTGGTTCGAGTCCTTCGAAATCGCGGAACACACCGACCGCCAGCCCGCGGTCGGCGGAACCTTCCTGGACTTCGAATTCCGCTCCGCTGATGCGGCTCAAATAATCTGCCAACTCGGCGGCAGCGACCCGTACCCGTTGGCCGGCCTCGGGAGCCACTACGACCGGGAAGCTCGCATTCCCCCCGGATGCCAGAGTTACCGGCTCGCTGGCCGCGGCCACATAATTCACCATCGCCCAGCAAACGGCGGCGGTTACAATTCTCCCCAGGCGGTTGCGCATCGCAGGTTCCCTTCTCTTGCTCCGTCAACGGTTCGGTAGGTTTTCCCTACGCCCCAGTATCGCATTCCGGGTCGGGATTGCAACGATGGCCGATCGTTTCCGGCATTGACCCGAAGATTGACATTGCGTTCAAGAAAGTATTTGGCAGCGAATCGCATCGCGACCTGACGGTCGCGTTGATCAACGCCGTGTTGCAGCCGCCCCCCGAACACCGCGTGGTCGAGGTGAATTTGCTGAACCCCTACAGCGAAAAGATGCACTTGAAATGACAAGCTGTCGATTTTGGACGTCAAGGTGCGGGACCAGTCCGATTGCCTTTATGATTTGGAAATGCAGATGCTGGCCATGGCCGCCTTATCGCCGAGGGTGCTGTACTATTGGGCCAAGCTCTATGGCGAACAGTTGGCGGCGGGCGACAACTACTCGGGTCTGCGGCGGACGATCTCGATTTGCTTTGTCAATGGCAAGGTGTTTCGGGACTGGCCGGATTGCCACACGTGTTTTCGGCTGCTCGACCCCTCGGGCGAGTTGTGTATGACGGAGAACCTGGAAATCCGGGTGTTCGAGTTGCCGAAGTTTTCCAAGACGCTGGCGGAACTGGAGGAGCCGCTGGACTTTTGGCTGCATTTCTTGAAGAATGGAGCGGAGTTGGACGGGGAGGCATTGCCCCCCGAGTCGGGATGGGATGATGTACGCAAGGCGGTGGGGGTATTGACAATGTTGGCCCAGAACACTTTGGAGCGGGAATTATACGAAGGCCGTTTGAAGGCCAAACGCGACATGCAGACCCTGGAAAGCGAGCGGCGCAGGGCAATTGAGCAGTGGCACGAGGCGATTGAGCAACGGCAGGCGGCGGAAGCCAATAGTCGCTACTGGCAGGAGCGCTGCGAGGCGGACAACCGTGAGGCTCGCGGGGTGGTGATTCGCCAGATTCAGCGGTGCGAACGTCTGCTAGGAC
>SLEY01000659.1 GCA_007124535.1 Planctomycetaceae bacterium | reverse complement strand
CGTCCCGAACCGGATTCCCGGTCGAACGGGATCGTGCCGGGATGCTGGGTCTGTGTGGGTTGAAACCCGCCTTGTCAGCATCTGGTTTCGCAATCGGAGATCGTAGATTCTGGCACCTGTAGGAATGGTGCGAACCGGAACGCTGCCAATCAGAACTGACGTTACATAACCACTTAAGGCGACTGCGCCGCAACCAAAAAAGGTGTCGGCTCGCTCTCGTCCTCGTCCTCCGCCTCCTCCTGGAACCCGGCATGGCGAACGGCCCGCCGTCGGCCGGTCGGTGCGGTGTTCGAGGAGGAGGACGAGGAAGATTGGATGATGCGCACCAAAAGCGCGCAGGTTACAGCCTAAGAATCTAACAAGCCCATGCCCCGTGGATTTACGGGTCCTGTTTTACCGCGGGCTGCTTGGCGGAATGCGGCGAGAATTCGACGCGGATGTGGAATTGGCCGGCGCCGGTTTCCTGTTCTTTGGCATGTACGGTTAAGGTGCCTTCCTGGAACGCGTGGGATGTGGCGCTTTGCCAGGACCCCGCGGAGTGGTGCGGCGTGCTGCGACTGGCCCCGTGGGGGCTGCGCAGGGACAGCGTGAAGAGGCCCTCGGGTATCGCGGCGGGTTCGACCACCACCGCGTGCCGACCCCGTTGGCCACCCGACTCGCGATACAAGAGAGCCGGTTGGTTCAACTGCCTTTCGAACGCCAGCGGTTCGCCGGGTTCGAGCCGCTGGTACCCCATCGATCGTAGTTCCAACTGGTCCGGTTCCGAAATCTGCCAGCCGTCGTCGCCCGTGATTTCGCGTCCCAGTTTCTCCAGATCGCGCCGCGATACCTGATCACTGACCCAATAGGTCGCGACGGCCCGGCGGAGAACTTGCATCGCCCGGTCGGGATCGCCGACGTCCTTATGATGCCGGGCCAGGTCGACCAGAAGAGCTGGATCTGCCGTGTCACTCCGCTCGATTGCCGCGTAGAAGCGGTCTCGTTGCGGAGAACTCATCAATCGGCTGAACATGGTCAATCGGGCGATGTCCAAGGGGTCCGTCATCCGACTTTCCACCGCGGCATGCACATCGGCTGGGCTGAAGCGGTGTTGGAACCGCAGTACGATTCGCGACGAGGGGGCCGCTTCGCGAGGCTCCGGTTGCCGAATTCCGACGCGCGGCTGGAATGCCTCGACGACCCACTCGTTCTCATGCTGCACCGCGCGCAGATGCGGCGAGGAATGGGCCTGATCGAGCTGGCGCCGAACGCGCCATCCGCCTGCCTCCAGCTGCTCCGCCAAGTCCTGCAGCCAATCCCGAGGCGAATCGGTTCGCAGCGACCAACACGCCTCGTTGTGTACCATGAACCGCGGCCCGCTGTAATGCCGGTGCACCGCAGGATCGTCCGTCCAAGGCAATTCGGGGAGTGCTACGTCCCCTTGCCCGTAGAAGGCCTCGCCCAACTGCCCCATTCGCCCGTGCTTGCTGACCAGCTGGGACAGCCCTTTATGCACATCGTCTGCCAAAGCGGTTGCCACGTTCTCCGCAGCCAGTTGGTATCGTGCCGCAGCCGTCTCGATTCCGCGGGTCACGCTGTGATGCTCCAACGTGCTGGAAATGTGGAAATCGACCAGGGGTGGCGACAAATGGTCCATGACCCGGTGGGAGGAACACCAGGGTTGCCGCCCGACATCCAGCCGGATTTGGGCAGCGATCGTCCGTCCGGCAGGCAGAAAGCCGCTGATTTCGCAAGCCGGCATGCTCAACACAAGGCACAGGTCGGGCAACGGATCGGAAACCAGCGTCCATGCCTGGCCGTCGAGGGCTTCCACCACGTCGATCTCCTCAAAAAAATCGGTATCCGCCAGCTTGTCGCGCAGCAGCGATACCACGCGACGCATGAGAGCGTGCTCCGATGTGTTGATCAGGGCGATACGGCCAATGGCGACTTTGGCGCCCCCTGACGAACCGGTCGAACTGACGCGACTTGTCTGGTTGCGCGCCTCGATCGTCCCACTGTGCGCCTCGAATCGCAACGGCACCAGGCCCTCGCCGTCCAGCGGGATCGTGGCCAACACCAGAAAGATCGTCAACCCCACCAACACCGTTACCAACAAGACTGGTTTCCACATCGCCATTGCTCCCGGTCATTCGCCATTTCTGGCAACCCTCGCTTCCGCCATCGCCCGAACGCACCCCGGTTCCGTTGCACCGGGATGCCTCGCCCCCCTTTTCGCTCGAAAGTCGTGATTCTTGGCAAAAAAACTGCGGATGTTGGAAGTTCCGCTCCCGCGCCAATCCGGGTAACGCGTCAACCCGGTGCCACGAATCCCAATTGATCGGCCATCAAGGCCGGAAGCTGCCTACCGTGCCTCCCCGTAGGTTGGGCATTCCTGCCCGACGAACATATGATCATCGACAAGCACGTCCCATCGATCACAAATCCCTCACTGCGGATCCACCAAGGAAATCGTCGGGCAGGAATGCCCAACCTACGGACCGATGCGTGATCCAGGGGACGTTTGTGTCGAGCGTGGAGCGTTGTAGGGATGGGGGGGAGGCGCCGGTTACTGGGCGGCGCTGCGGGTTCCTTCGGGGGAACCGCCGATGGGGTGGCCTGCGGGCAGGGGGCGGCCGGCGGCGGCGTAACCGCGGCGGAACAGCTGCATTTTCAGCTCCCGAAACTGCTCGAAACTATCCGGATAGACCCAGACCGTGACCGTGGTGCGGTTCGGATCGTATTGGCTGAGGATGTTTTCGAATTGCGATGAGGGGTTCCCGATGTCTTCCACCCGTTCGCCGAGGTCGTTTCGAGTGGGTACCAGGACAAAACGTTCCAATTCGGCGCGGCGGCCGTCCTGCGAGTGCCGTAGCGTGTAGGTCATCCGGAAGTGGTGGATCGGTCCGATCGACTCGGTGACCCGGGGTGCATCGCGGAGTTTCCCGATCTGATTCGGGGCGTCTTCCTGGAGTCTCTCCACGAGTTCGTCCCAGGGCACGTACGCGATCCGCCCGGCGTGCAGGCGGAAGTGCAATTCGCGGCCGAACACGGTCTTGGCCATCGGCGTGGGCAGGTGTTTGATCACCTGCGGGGAATCGGGGGCGTTCCGGAGGGCTTCCAGTTGGATGTGCAGGTCTTCCCATTCGTCCCGGGCCATCGCCAGTTGGCGCTGGACGTCGACCTGCGCCCGC
This sequence comes from Planctomycetaceae bacterium, assembly GCA_007124535.1. GTDB lineage: Bacteria > Planctomycetota > Planctomycetia > Pirellulales > Pirellulaceae > SLMF01. The sequence goes on along the minus strand of SLEY01000659.1, from coordinate 3,968 downwards.
TGTTCGTCGTTCAGGTCTTGTTTTTCGCCGTCCAATTCCTGTTCCACCTGGCCGATTACCTGCAGCATGCGATCGCGTTCGCGGCGGCGGTAGGCGATTTCCAGTTCCTGGCGTTTGATCCGCGCGTCGACCTCGTGGATATCCTGCTCGACCGATTCGGCCGCCGCGCGGGCGGCTGCCACATCGATCTGCGGACCGGGTTCCTGCGGTTCGTGCATGTTCCGGACCATGGCATCGGTCGCGCGGGCGCCGATGACCATGATCAGGATCAGCAGGATACCGACCAGGTTGGCGACGATGTCCAGGAAGGAATCCTGTCCGGGAGCTTCGATGGTGTCGGGTCGTGTTCGCGGCATGATGAAGTGGTGTCCGGGTGGTGGTTTCAGCGTCGTTGGACGTCGAAGCCGCTGTTGTGCAGGAGCACGCTCAATTCGTAGAAGCGGTCTTCGGCGTCCGGGGCCACGCTTACGCGGAGGACGGGTTTCCAGTATCCGCCGGCGACCGCCATTCCCCAGCGTTCCACGCGTTGGTGGACGCCGTCGACAAAGTCTTCGATCACGGGCCGCATGGGCCCTTGCAGCCGGTAGACCTCGGGGGGGCGGCCTGGGTCGGATTCGGGCAGGATGATCAACCGGTCGGCATGGCATTCGATGGCCAGGGGTCGGGTGATGCCGGTCGCGCGGGGCGGTTTGCGTGGGAGGGCCCAATTGGCGCCTTGTTCTGCGGCGATGCTTTGCATCCCGCCGCCCGGCCGGCCGTGGACGGCATTGCCGGTGCCATCGCCGCCGGGGGCCCCGCTGGCGAATTCGCCGCCCGGCGAGTGTTCTCCGGGCTCGCCGGCCGATTCATATCCGAGGGTTTCCTCGGCCGTGCGGTCGCGGTCGGCAACCGGGTCCCGGGATCCTTCTCCGCCCGGTCCTTCGGCGCCGCCGCCCGCCGGGGCCTGTGCGTGCCGAGCAGGATTTGGCGGAGGCTGCCCCGGCCCGCCTGCCGGCGGTGAGCCCTCGGGCGGGCGCCCCGCGGCGGACGAGCCGGGTCGGGCGGCTCGGCCACGGGAATCGGCCGACCACGAGCGGCCCGGGGTCGGTTCCAGGTCGGCTTCGGCCAGCCGGAAACCGCTGGGCGGCTGCATCCCGAAACGGCTGGGCATCGCCGCGGCCAGTAAGGTTTGACGCTCACGTGCCGTCCGGACCGCGTCCTGCAGCACTTTTTTCAGGTGCGGGTCCGGGTCGGGGAAATCCAATTCGATCGCGGCGTCGACCAGTTCGTAACCGAATTCGTCTTCCCAATTGGCCATTGCCGTGCGAGCCAGCGAGTAAGCGACGGCGCCATCCGGCCGCACGATCAACAAGGGGTACGGCTCACCGCGTGCCGACGAGCCCTCGGCCCGCGCCCAGTACTCCCGAACCGCCCGGAGCGCGGCGTCCAACGGGTTTCCCGGACCCAGGGGGCCGGCGAAATCCTCCGGCGTCAGCACGACTTGCTCCGGGTGAATGATGATGGCGGTTTCCGTGCATTCCACGTAAATCGGCCGCCGCCGCGTCCCGTGCGGTCCGTCGTAAGGGATGATCGCGTAGGCGCCTTCACGCCGCGCCGCCGCCTCGCGCAAGGCTTCCAACTCCTCCCGGGCCGCTTCGATCTGCGCTTGCAGCCGAGCGGCTTCCTCCTGGCTGGCCGCCAGCGCTTCCGCACGCGGCGTGTGGGCATCGCGCAACTCCGCCGCCTCCCGCCGCAATTGCTCCCAGCGCCGTTCCAACCGGCGGATGTGGTCCTCCAGATGACTCAGCTTCAACCGGCCTTCGCTGATCCGGGCCGTCAGTTCCCGGCGCTGTTGTTCCAAAATCTCCTGACGCCACAGGTAGTCCTCCTCCTGCTCGGCCAGCTGCCGCAGTTCCTGCTGCTGCCGCTCGCGCTCGTCCTCCCGCTGCTCGTCGATCGAATCGGCTTGGACCCGCGCCTGCTGGACGACCAGCACCAGCAGGACGATCAGGGCCCCCATCATGCAGATCAGCACCGCCAGGAAAGGGAACAGGGAGACCCCCGCATCCGATTTGCGAACTCGCGCCCGCCTCATGCCGCCCGTTCCTTGAAGGTCGAGGGATTCAGGTCGACCGGGGCGGATTTCCCGGACGCCCCGCCCCCGCGTGCACTCATCATGTGGATCGCTGCCGACAAACTGAGCAGTACCTCCTCGAACCGCCCCGCGGTGGCCAGGGCGTCCAAATTGTCGTTCAGCGATTTCTCCAGCGTGATCACGTCGCCCGTGGCCTGCGCCACCTGACTCATCACCTCGCCCTGCCGGATCAGCTCCTGCTGCTGCTCCTGCATCCGCCGCGCGTTTTCCGTCAACGCCACCTGCAACTGCTCCCAACGCTGCTTGGCACGGTCGGAAGCCTGCGTTTCCACCTGGGCCATCCGGTCCGCATGCCCGCGGAGCGAATGCTCCAGAGCCTCCTGCAACACGGTCTGGATCCGCTCGCCCGAGGCGGTCAGCAGCCGCGACCACTGCTGCTGGCTGGTTTCAAACGTGGACGCCCACAATTCCGTCTGCCGTTCGACCAGCGTCTCGCTGGCCGCGATCATCTGCCGGCACATCCGCCCGATCGCGTTGACCGCCGGATCCTGGCCACCACCCACCTGCTGGAAACGGCCGACCAGCAATTCGGCGGCCTGCAGATCCACCATGGACAACAGCTGGTTTTCCATCCGGTCGATCAAGAACATCAGGAACATCAAGATGATCGACAGCGACAAAGCCAGGGCCGTCGTGTCGAAGGCCACGTACAACCCGGACAACAATCCGTCCATGGCCCCCTGGATATCCGTCGCCAGTTGCTGGGCATCCAAATCACCCAAGGCCTGGGTAATCCCGATCACCGTGCCCAGAAAACCCAACATGGGGGTGGCCCAAATCAGGATGCGAACCAGAGCAAAACTGTCATGCTGGCGGGCCGCATCCAGATCGGCCAAGTATTTCAATTCATCGTTCAATTGGCCCGCATCGCCCTGGCGATGCACGAAACGAAGACCGTCGCGCAGGCGGCGGCACAGGTGCGAACTGCGGGCGACGGGCGGCAGATCGGCCAGTTCCTTCAGCCGTTGAGGCACGGCTTCGATCGGGTCTCCGTCTAAAGGAGGGGGTTTGAGCGAGACCAGTTGCGTGCCCCAAAACTGCATCAGCACTTCGACCAACTTCAGGGACAGGGCTGCCAAGCCCACAAAGAACATGCTGCTGGCCACAAAAGCGACCGGGTGCGAAGCAAAGTAGCGATGCATGGCCGGGAAGTTCAGCGGCCCTCGGTAAACCAGCACATAAAACAGACTGGTCGCCGCGGCCCCCAGCAGCATCGGCCAACCCAGATTGCCAACGATCGCCAAGAGACCATTACGTTGATTTGATCGAGACACGCCGTTCCTCCTGCAAACTCGAACTCCTGCCCCACCGTGGCGCGCTAGGGCAACCGACTTCCTCAAAATCGGCCTAACCGTTACATCAAGATAAATCGGATTTCTCAGAACCGTTCGAAATCTGTTTCCTGACAAGATACCGGAGAATACACCAAAGGTTCGAACACGTCACGGCCGATAATGCCTTTTGTCCTAACGATGATGACTCAAGGCAAGCCTAGCCCGCCGCTCAGCCGTCCCCCGGCGCTGAGTGGCACACGAGGCCGCTCGAAAGCCATACAGTATTCCCAGGGGGGGAGAACGAGCCCGGCACCGCTCCACGGCGGTCGCCGGGCTTTTTTCGTAATAAACCCCGTGCTTGCCCGGTAAACATCGGGGGGCTCTCGTGCTGGGCCGTATTTTGAAAAGCCAGCAATCGAATCTACTGTCCCCCTGTACTCGGGCCATTGTTTACCAATGGTATCCAACCTGAAACAAACCCTGCGGCCCAACCCATGCGAGCCCCATCCCGAAAACTTGAGCGAGCCAGAGAGTTGCTTATGAGCGAGAATGCTCCGAAT
>SLEY01000255.1 GCA_007124535.1 Planctomycetaceae bacterium | reverse complement strand
GAGTCACGATCATGTTCCAACGCCTGATGCTTGCTCGGTGGTATGGCTGGCTGTTCCTGGCCGGTTTGCTGCCCGTTTCTCCGATCTGGGGGCACGAACCGTCGCAGGCGGAAACGATCCATCAAGAAACCGGTATTCGAGGGGGACTGGTGGTCGAACTGGGAATGGTTTCTCCCGAGTTCAGCGCCCGGCTGGGTTCCCCGGAGGCCGTCACCCTGCAGACCCGGCTGGCTGACCCCGAACAGGTGGCCAATTTGCGAGACTACTTTGCGGATCAGGGACAGTACGGCAGGTGGACGGTCGAGCAGGCCGCCGGGGGATCGCTGCCCTTCACCGACAATCTGGTGAATCTGATTGTCGACCATACGGCGTGTGAGGCCACGGGCGATGGCGGATACCCGCGGGACGAGTTGCTGCGGGTGCTGGCGCCGGGCGGCGTGTTGTACCGATTGCCGGAGTCGGGCAGTGGCGCCCCTCCGGAGGTGGTGGTTAAACCGTGGCCGGAGGAAATCGACCAGTGGACCCATTTCCTGCACAGCGCGTCGGGCAATGCCGTCGCGGCGGACAGGCAAGTGGGTCCGGCCAAGGCCCTGCAATGGATCGCGGATCCGAGGTATTGCCGCAGCCATGAGATCGAATCGAGTCTTCCGGTGATGGTTTCGGCCGAGGGGCGTTTGATCTACATCCTGGACGAGGGCCCGATCGGCGTGACGGACCCGCGGTTCCCCGACCGCTGGTCGCTGGTCGCCCGGGATGGATTCAGTGGCGTGCTGCTTTGGAAACGGCCGCTGACCCCTTGGGGCTGGCAGGCTTGGCGGCCGCAGCTCCGCGATGCCGATTGGCGGTTGTTGCGTGGTCAGCGGGGTGGGGTACCGGCCGAGGTGCAGCGGCGTCTGGTGGCCGTGGGCGATCGGGTCTACGTGACGCTTGGCTTCGACGACGCCCCGATCAGCATCTTGGACGCGGCGACGGGCGAGGTGCGGGTCGAGTGTGCGGGGACGGAAGGCGCCCAGGAATTATTGGTCGACGGCGACACCGTTTTTGCGCGCGTGCGGTTAGCCGGGGCGGATCGGGCGGAACGCCGCGGTCAACCGGCGGAGACCCGTCTGGTCGCCCTGGATGCCTGCACGGGCGAGATCCGCTGGGACCGATCGGTGGGCAACATGCGGGCGAGAACGCTGACGGCCGCCGACGGGGCCGTGGTCTACCAGCGGGGAGCCCAGTTGTTTTGCCATGAGCCGACCGATGGCGAATTGCGTTGGCAGGTGGCGTGCCCGCCCGGCCACACGGTGGTGATTTACGAACAGACCGTGCTGACCACCGGCCGGGACGGCACGCAGGCGTTCGATCTGGCGACGGGCGAGCGGTTATGGGAGGGTCCGCCGACGGGTCGTGATCTGCTGGTGATCGACGACTTGGTGTGGCGGATCGAGGAGACCACGGGGATCCTGCAGCAGCGGGACGAGCGCTGGCCGACTCTCTCGCGGCGCGCGGGCGCTCGTTTGACCGGTCTGGATTTCCGCAGCGGCGAGTCCCGCCGGACGCTTGAGATCCCCAACGCCATGTCCCCGGGCCATCATCTCCGCTGTTATCGGAGCAAGGCCACGGAGCGGTACATCGTCTATCCCAAACGCGGTGCGGAGTTCTTGGACTTGCAGGGCGAGGCGTCCATGCGGCACGATTGGCTCCGCGGTTCCTGTCTGTTCGGCATCCTGCCTTGCAACGGTCTGATGTATGTGCCGCCGGACCAGTGTTTCTGCTATCCGGGCGCCAAACTGAACGGTCTGGTGGCGACTCGTGGTGCGGAGAGCGGCCCGGCCGCCGACCCGCGAGCGGCGGGGCGCTTGACCCGCGGCCCCGCGTTCGGGCGCACGTTCGAAACTCCCGCGGAACCGGCCGATTGGCCCATGCACCGGGCGGACGCGCGGCGCAGCGGGTCGAACCGGCAAGCCGCGGTGGCCGCCCAGCCGGTTCGAACCTGGGAAGTCGCCTTGGGCGGACCCTTGACCCAGCCCGCCGTGGTGGGCGACACCGTCTTCGTGGCCGCGATCGACCAGCACACGGTCCACGCGCTGGAGGCGGACAGCGGCCGGCCGCGGTGGCACTTCGTCGCCGGCGGGCGCGTCAACTCGGCGCCCACCTACTACAACGGACTGCTGCTGTTCGGCGCCAACGACGGCCAGGTCTACTGTCTGGACGCGGCCAGCGGGGAATTGGTCTGGCGCTTCCTGGCCGCTCCCCATGACCGCCGCCTGGTCGCGTTCGACCAGTTGGAATCGGCCTGGCCCGTTCACGGTACCGTGCTGGTGATGAACTCGCTGGCCTACGTCGCCGCCGGCCGCTCCACGCTGATCGATTCCGGAGCCCATTTCTACGCCTTGGACCCCGGGACGGGCGAAGTCGTCCACCATCGCCACGTCCGCCAGCCGCCCCCGGATTTGGAACGCGATATTGGTGAACACTTCGCCATGGACGGATCGAATATCGACATCCTGACCACCGACGGCGTCCACATCTTCTGCATGCAGGAAATGTTCGATGCCCAACTGAATCGGATCGAAACGTCCTGGAATACCCGCTATGGCGATCGCTATCTGGGCGGCGATCATCTGATGGCCACCGGCGGACTGCTGGACGACAGCGGTTTCAATCGCAACTACTGGACGTACGGCAACCGCTGGCCCGGATTCTACTTCATGATGATGGCCCCTCGCTCCGGCAACCTGCTGGTGTTCGATCAGGAGCACACCTGGGCCACCAAATGGTTCGTCGAGCGGAACATTCACAGCCCGCTGTTCTTCCCGGAAACGACGGGCTACCTGGTGTTTTGCGACACGAACCGCACCGAGCCCTTCCTGGTGGGCGACGAAGACGCGCCGGAACCCGTGCGGTGGTTGCCCGACACGTTGATGGAGCCCTACGACTACGACGGGCATCATATCACCAACCGCTACGACAATTATTCGGTCGAGGTGGACAAGGGAGCGGGCTTCACGCGCGGCGAGCCGCCGGTCTGGCAGGACTACGTCCCGGTGCGGATCCAGGCGATGGCCCTGACCCGCGACCACCTGTTCGCGGCCGGGCCTCCGGACGTACTCGATCCGGACGATCCGCTGGCCGCCCTGGAAGGACGTGAGGGGAGTGTGCTGCTGGCCTTCGACCCGGCCACGGGCGAATTGCAATTCGAGAAGACGCTGGCGGACGTGCCGCGTTTCGACGGGATGTCCGCCGCCGGCAACCGTTTGTTCCTGGTGACCGAAGACGGAAAACTGACCGTTTGGGAATGAGAACGCCTGCAAAGAAGCGGGGGGCCCAGCACAAGTCGAATGTCAAGATCGGACCCCATCGCCGAAAGCCGATTGACACCCGGTATGACGCCTTCTACCCTGGTTGGTGGACTGTCGGGGTGGCATTTTTCGTGCACGAGCGATCAACGCGGTAGTGCGTGCCACGGTCGCTCGCACATGTATCGAACGCAGGCAGAGGGCAGAGAGGACAAAGAATGCTTCTTTCACGACGTGCGTTTCTCGCGTCCGCGGCCGCGACGGCAAGCGGTTCTCGCTTCGCCGTTCCCTTACGTGTTTCCGTAGCGGACGAACCGCGAAGGGGCCTGCCGCTGACACTGGGCGTCATGATCTGGCGGATCGGCGACCTCCTGGAGTTCGACGAGCAGGTGGCCTGGGTGGGCGGCGCCGGCTTCGAGTCGCTCGGCTTTCACGCCGCGCGAGGAGGCCGCAACTGGCGGGGAATCGAACCGGCCGACACCGACGCCGCCGAGCGCCGCCGCATCCGAAAGCTGATCGCGCCGTTTTCCCAGTGCGAAATCCATGCGCCATTCGATGCCCAGCTTTCGGCCAATACGCCCGAGAAAGTTCTTCTCAGGCTCGAACGCGTGTTGCAGTTCGCCTCCGACGTGGGGGTTTCCGTGGTCACCGTGCATGCCGACCATCCTCCCCCGCTCGACGACAACGCGGCGACGGGCAACTGGCACCAGGCGCTCGATCGGCTCGACAAGGCCGCAGAAAAGACCAAGGTCCGAATCGGCATCGAGTTCTACTCCGGCTTCGAGTGGTTGCGGAAACCGCGCCGCGATTGGGTCGGGGCCACGCTGGACGTAGGCCACATGTACTTCGACCACATGCCGGGCTATCGGCCCTGGAACACAATCGGCGGACAGATTCGGTATCTTGACGACCTGCTCTTCCACCTGCACCTGCACGACAACACGGGCACGGTCGACCATATCGAGATCGGCACGGGCAAAGTCGACTGGGACGACACCCTCCAGGGCCTTGCCGGCATCGGCTACCGGGGCTCGATGATCCTGGAGCCGAATCCTGATCGGGTCGCGCCCGAGGGCATTCGGCGCAGTGCTGCCTTCTTGCGCCAACGAGTGCGGGAACTCGACCTGAACGTGTGATGATGGTTTGCGGGCTCATTAGGACAAGGACGATCGATGCAACCTATTCAAGATTTGAGGCAAGTGGCAGTCCGCAGTGTTGCGGCAGGACGGACATTCCTGTCGGTCAGAACCGCTCTTGCCACGATCGGCATGGTATTGATGTGCCTGACGTTCCATGCCGGGCCCAGTGCCCACGCCAACGAGGCGGCATCCGATGGCGTGCACTCGGCGGGCGAGGACCTGCCGGGCGCACGGACCGATTGGCCGATGTGGCGTTACGACGCGTCCCGCAGCGCCGCAACGCCGCTGGAACTGCCCGAGGAACTGCATCTTCAGTGGGTGCGCGAACTGCCGGAACCCGAGAGGGCTTGGGGCTATCAGGCGGACGACAAGGGCAATCTGGATTTCGATGTGTCCTATTCGCCGGTGGTCATGGGCGATCTCATCTTCGTGCCGTCGAATGCGACCGACAGCGTCACCGCGTATCGCATCGAGGATGGGCGCGAACGGTGGCGGTTTTATGCCGACGGCCCCGTACGCTTTGCACCTGTTGCCTGGAACCATCGGGTGTATTTCGTTTCGGATGACGGGCATTTGTATTGCGTCGATGCCGAGACCGGTGCGTTTCACTGGCGGTTTCGGGGCGGCCCCTCGGACCACCGCCTTCTGGGCAACGAGCGGATCATCGATGTCTGGCCGGCCCGGGGCGGCCCGGTGATCGAGAACGGGACGATCTATTTCGCGGCCGGCGTCTGGCCGATGCACGGGGTCTTCATTTACGCGCTGGACGCCGAAAGCGGCAAGGTGGAGTGGGTGAACGACACCACCGGTAGCGATGTCGTGCCCGGGTATAAACTGGGCGGGTCCGGCGATATTGGCGCGATCGCTCCCCAAGGGTACCTGGCCGCTTCCGGAAACCGGCTGGTGGTGTCCGGCGGCCGTTCGCTGCCGATCTTTCTGAACCGTCGTACGGGCGAGGTCGACAGATCGCGCGGCGCGTATGTGGTCGATGCCCGAACCGCGGCGCGGCCGCTTGGCGGCTATGCCGTCCACGCGGTCGACGGCGGCGGCGTAGGCAGGAATCGCAACGCGATGCTTGCGCGTCGGGTGGATGCCCTTTCGGACCAAATCCGCGGCGAGGTGTTCGAAAAGCTGGCGGCCCGCGACCGGCTGTTCGTTGTGACGAAAGACGGCAGCCTGTTTTGTTTCGGGCCGGAAAAGGTCGAGCCGCAACGCCATGCGTACGACCCGGCCCCGTTGCGATCGGGCGAGCCCACCTGGGTGGAAGTCGCCGACGGACTGCTTGACCGGCTCGGCGAGTCGGAGGGGTATGCCCTGGTGCTGGGGGCGGGCTCCGGAAACCTGCTGCGCGAGTTGCTTGCACGCAGCGAGTTGCATATCGTCGTGGTGGAAGCGGACGCAGACCGCGTGCGGGCACTGCGCGACGAGTTGACTGCCGCCGGCATGTACGGGCTGCGGGCTGCCGTGATCGAGGCCGAGCCGGCCACCTTTTCGGTCCAGCCCTATTTGTTCCGCCTCGTGGTGAGCGAAGACGCGGCGGACATGGGCGCCGAGCCGGCAGTTTTTGCCAATGTATTGAACCTGCTGCGCCCCTACAGCGGCTTGGCGTGGCTGGGCGCATCGGAGCAGGACCTTCCGGGGCTCCGGGAGGCCGCGACGACCGCGAATGTGGGTCAGGTGTCGGTGGAAGCCCGCTCGGGCCATCTTTTCGCCAAACGCGGAGGGCCGCTCCGCGGCGCGGGCCAGTGGACCCATCAGTATCACGACCCCGCGCAGACATTGCTTTCCCGCGATCGGCGCGTGCGGTTGCCGCTGGGGGTGCTGTGGTTCGGCGGCCCGACCCACCAGAACGTGGCAGCGCGCCATAGCTACTCGCCGCGGCCACATGTCGTTCGCGGCCGCTTGGTGTTCCTCGGCGATCATTCGATCAGCGCACGCGACGTGTACACGGGCCGGCCGCTCTGGGAGCAGACATTCGAGAATGTCGGCTATCCATGGCAGACCACCGGTACGTACCGGCTGGGCGCGGCCCATATCGGCAGTCCCTTCGTGACGATGCCCGATAGCATCTACTTGCGTTACGAGGGGCGCATTTACCGGCTCGATCCGGCGACGGGAGCGACGCTGGACACGTTTCAACCGCCGGGACGAACCGTGCAAGAAATCTACGACGATCCCCGTCTCGCCGCTTATCTGAATTGGGGGCATTTAAGCGTCCAAGGCGATTACCTGTTCACCACGTCGGAACCGCATCTCTTCGAAGATCAGGATCTCGGTAGACTCCACAGCCTGACTGGCACCTCCAGCCGGCGACTTGTGGTGATGGACCGTCACGACGGCACGGTACTCTGGCAGCGCGCGGCACAAGCCGGGTTCCGGCACACCGCCATGGTGAGCGCCGGAGATACACTTTACGTCATCGACGGGCTCTCCGACAACGCCCTGAACCGCCTGGCGCGTCGAGGACAGACGCCGCAAGAACCTTCGAGAATCATGGCGCTGGATCTCGACAGCGGCGAGGAACGTTGGACCAGCGACAGCAAGGTGTTCGGCACGTTCCTGCTTTACAGCGAAGAGCACGCTATACTCATCGAAGGTGGCAGTATCGACGGCAACTTTCATCACTCGCGCCAACTGGAAGACGAGCCCGATGGAATTGCGGCCCGCCGGGGCAGCGATGGCGAAATCGTTTGGCGGGCCAACCATTTTGAGCTGCCCGCGGCGATCCGGGG
>SLEY01000446.1 GCA_007124535.1 Planctomycetaceae bacterium | reverse complement strand
TGATGGAGGAATGGTATGCCCACCGGAAATTCAATACGGACATGCACGTGATTCTGGTGCTGGAGACCGAGGGGATGCGGGGCAACGACTACGATCGTCCGCCGATGCCTTCCGTTTGGGCACGCAAGCATGGCGACGGCCGCGTCTATTACAACTCGCTGGGGCATCGCGAGGATGTCTGGACGAATCCCCTGTTCCAGGACATGTTGCTCGGTGGTTTTTCGTGGACGATGGGCGAGGTCGATTTCGATCCGGTCACGAATTTCGCGGAAAAGACGCCTGGGGCGAACATCTAGCCGTGGTCCCTTCGCAACGGGGCGTGCCCGGCGGTTGGCCGGGTGCGCCACCGAGACCGCAGACAGAAAGGAGCCGGGCATGAGTGCCTTGCGTTATGGAATCATCGGTGGCGGTTTCATGTCCTCGTTTCAGCTGCGCAGTTTGCAGCAGGTGCGGGGAGTCCATGTGGCCGGTCTGGTCTCGCGCAGTGCCCCGGAGGAATTGGCGGCGGAAGCTCGCCGGAGGGGGTTGGGCGAGGCCCGTATCTTTTCCAGCGTCCGCGAGATGATCCCGCATGTGGATGTGCTGTCGCTCAATTCGCCCAACTACACGCGATTGGCCCTTGTCGAAGAGATCGTGGATGCGGTCCGAGCGGGCGCCTCGCTGAAAGGCATCCTCTGCGAGAAACCGCTGGCTCGCAATGTGAAGGAAGGGCGGCAGATCCTCGAATTGATCCGCCAGATCGACGTGCCTCCTATCTACCTGGAGAATCAGCTCCACATGAGGACGGTCCAAGCGCATCGCGCGCAACTGGCCCCGGTCATGGAAGCGATGGGGCCGCCGATGCTGGTGCGCTCGAATGAGGAGCATGCCGGGCCGCACCGCAGTTGGTTCTGGGATCCGACTCAACAGGGTGGCGGGGTGATGAGCGACATGGGTTGCCACTGCCTGGCGGTGGGCTGGTACCTGCTGACTCCGCCGGGCAAACCGATGCGTTTCCTCCAGCCTCAGTCGGTGATGGCCGATTTATCTTTGCTGAAATGGGGTCAGCCGCGTTGGAAGCAGAAACTACGGGATGATTTCGGCGTCGATTACGATCGCACGCCGGCGGAGGATTTCGCGACCGGGATGGTCAGTTTCCGCAATCCGGAAACAGGGCAGTTGAGCAAGGCGCAATTCAGCGTGTCCTGGATGTTCGACAAGCAGGGTTTGCGCTTGTTGTTCGATGGCCTGGGCGCCGGTTACGCCTTTGAGATGAATTCCCTCCGCTCGCCGCTGGAGGTTTTTATCGGCGATCAGGCGATGACGGGCATGGCGGACATGGAGATGGCGGTCGAGAAGCTCCAGGCCAGTCGCGGGTTGGTGCCGGTTCAGCCGAACGAGGCGGATCTGTACGGTTATACGGACGAGAACGTGGACGCGGTTCAGGCGATTCGCGAAGGCCGCCCCGCTCTGCTGGACTGGGACTACGGTCTGGAGATTGTCCGGCTGACGATGGCGGCTTACCTGTCGGCCGAGCGGGGCGCGACGGTCGATCTGACCGATCCGGCCACGTGCGAGGAGCTGGAGACTTACGTTCCGTTGATCCAGCAGGGCCGTGGTGGCGAGGTGCTGTAGCGTGGCACTCGGAGCGTTGCCGTGCGTGTGATCCCTGTGATGGATTTGAAGGACGGCCGGGTGGTGCGGGCCGTGGCGGGCGAGCGGCAGCGGTACCAGCCGGTCCGGAGTGTTTTGGCCGGGGATCCGCGGCCGCGGACCGTGGCGACCGCGTTCCGGGAGGCGGGTTTCGATACGGTTTACGTCGCCGATTTGGATGCGATCGGCGGCGCGCCCCCGAACTGGCTGGCCCTGCAAACCATCGCGGCCTGCGGTCTGGACCTGCTGCTGGACGCCGGTGTCGATGGAATCGGGCGGGCCAGCCAGTTGGCATTTTACGCCCAGGATCAACCGCGGATCGCGGGCGTGGTGCTGGGGCTGGAATCGCTCCCCGGCCCTCGCCTTCTGGCCGCCTGTGTGCAGGTTTTGGGGCGGCGGCGAAGCGTGTTCAGTCTGGATCTGCGCCGCGGGCGCCCGATCACTTGCTGGCCGGATTGGCAGCAGGCTTCGCCCGGGCACATCGCCGCTCAGGCGATCGCCGCCGGGATCCGCCGCCTGATCGTGCTGGACCTGGCCCACGTGGGAACCGCCGCTGGGCCCCAACGGTTGGAACTCTGCCGGCAGCTGCGCGCCGAGCATCCCGCAGTGGAGATCCTGGCGGGTGGCGGCGTCCGCCATCGCCAAGACCTGGAACACCTGGCCGCCGCCGGCTGCAGCGCCGCACTGGTCGCCTCCGCCTTGCATGACGGCACGCTGGCCCCGACCGCGGCAGGGAGCCAACCGACGGGCCCGCCCGCCAGCCGCTGTTGAACCGGCTTAGAAGTCGACTGGCGGCTGTACTCGGTATCGGGTGATGATCTCGCAAGCCTCCTGCGGGGTGTCGACGAATTGGAAGTACTCCAGATCACTGTCGGCGATGACCCCTTCATCTGCCAGGAACTGGAAATCGATGACTTGTTTCCAGTATTCGCTGCCGTACAGCAGGATCGGCAGGGACTGCATGCGTCGGGTTTGGCGCAAGGTCAGGGCGTCGAACAATTCGTCCAGGGTTCCGAACCCGCCGGGAAAGACCACCAGCGCTTTGGCGCGCATCAGGAAATGCATTTTGCGCAAGGCGAAATAATGGAACTGGAAGCACAACTCGGGGGTGATATACGAGTTGGGCACCTGTTCGCGTGGCAGGGTGATATTCAATCCGATGGTCTTGGCTTCCGCATCGAAGGCCCCGCGATTCGCGGCTTCCATGATCCCGGGCCCGCCGCCGGTGATCACGACGTGTTCATGCTGGCCCTCCGTCTGGTTCATTTCGGACACCAGCCGGCAGAATTCGCGGGCTTCGTCATAGTACCGGCTCTTGGCCAGAATGCGTTCGGCCCGAGCCACTTTGCGGGCGGCCGCCGGATCGTTCGGACGCTCGGCCGCCGCTTCTCTTGCGGCAGTCAGCTGGGCCTGGGCCTCTGGCCGTTCCACCACCACGGTGCCGCCAAAAACCACAATCGTGGAGTGGATCTGGTGACGGTTGAGGGCCATCTCGACCTTTAGCAGCTCCAGCTGCATGCGGACCGGACGGAGTTCATCGTCCTTCAAAAAATCGGGATCCTCTTCCGCCAGACGATAGCTGGGGGAACCGAGGATGGCATCCAAGCGTTCCTGTTCCTTGAGGTTCACGTGCATCCTCCGCAGGAAAGACGGCCGCGCGTGGTTCGTCGCGGCATGGTGGAATATTGAGCCCCGCACCGGCTGGATGCTTGGCAGGGCTTCGTTAGGCAAAAAGTCGGCACATGAGGACCGCCCGGATCAGCGGCGAGGCTTGTAAATCTCCGTGGCCGTTCCGAAGAACACTTCGGCTGCATTCATGATCGTTTCGCTCAGCGTGGGATGCGGGTGGATCGTTTCGCTGATGTCCCCGATCTCACATCCCATCTCGATGGCCAGCACCGCTTCGGCGATCAGTTCGCCCGCCCCCGCGCCGACCAACCCGCAGCCCAGCACCCGCTGGGTCTGGGCATCCACGATCCATTTGGTCAGGCCTTCGGTCCGTCCCAGGGCCTGAGCCCGTCCGCTGGCTGCCCAAGGATAGCTGACCACCTCCACCGCCCGGCCTTCGTGGTGGGCCTGCCCTTCGGTCACGCCGGTCCAAGCCACTTCGGGGTCGGTGAACACGATCGCGGGAATCGCGATCTTGTCGAATTCCACCGGTTTACCCCGCACCGCATCGACGGCGATCCGGCCTTCATGGGTCGCCTTGTGAGCCAGCATCGGCTCGCCCGCCAAATCGCCGATAGCCAAGATGTGGGGATCCGCCGTGCGAAACTGACGATCGCACACGACGAAACCTCGCTCATCCACCTCGACCTGCGTATTCTCCAGACCGATACCGCGGCTGTTCGGCCGGCGACCGACCGAGACCAGCACCCGATCGTACAGGTCCACACCGTACTTGGCCGGACCTTCGAACGCCACTTCCACCTGCTCGCCGCGAATACCCAACGAACCGACTTTGGTCTTCAGAAAAATCCGCTCCCCAAACAATCGATTCAGGTGCTTGTGCAAGGGCCGGACCAGATCCCGGTCGGCGCCCGGCAAGAGACCGTCGGTCAGTTCGACCACGCTGACCTCCGAACCGAGGCCCGCGTAGACCGCACCCATCTCCAAACCGATGTAGCCGCCGCCGATCACCAGCAAGCGACGGGGAATTTCGGCCAACTCCAACGCGCCGGTCGAGTTCATGATGCGGTCCGAACCGACGTCGAAGACGGGCGGCAGGATCGGCTCCGAACCCGTGGCCAAGATCAGGTGATCGAATGTCAGCCGGCCCCCGGACGGAATCGATTCGTGATCCCCCTCCAAACGCAGGGTCGTCGAGTCGTCCAGCACGCCGCGAGCCTGGATCACCCGCACCTTGCGCTGCTTGGCCAGACCCGCCAATCCGCGGGTCAGGTTCGCGATGACCTTCTCTTTGCGGGCCCGGATTTTATCGAGCGTAATCTGGGGCGCGGGGTATTCGATGCCCCAATCCCGCCGCAACTCGTCCACCTCCCCGATCACCCGAGCTACATGCAGCAGGGCTTTCGACGGAATGCAGCCGCGCAACAGGCACGTGCCGCCCAAACGCGGTTCCGCTTCGACCAGGGTCACGTCCAGACCTTTATCCGCCGCCAAAAATGCCGCAGCATAGCCACCCGGACCACCACCTAATACTACTAAAGATGTATGCATCGTGCCTCAACGTGAGAGGAATTCGATGACGACGTTCACATCCACCGGCAAACTGATATCCCCCGGTCCGGGAAGTCCCTGCAGCGTCGCCCGTAACGTCTCCGGGTCGAACGTCACCCAGTCCAGACTCTGGCCCTGGCTTTCGTCCGAAAGTTGCCGGTACAAATTCAGCAAATTTTCCCGCGGCCGCACCGTAATCACATCGCCGGCTCGCAGCAAATAAGACGGCTTGGTCACCTTGCGGCCATTGACCTGGAAATGCCCATGCGTGATGCCCTGCCGAGCCTGCGGGCGCGTCTTGGTGAAACCAGCCCGCCGGACCACATTGTCCATACGGCGCTCGCACAATGTCAGCAGCAATTCGCCCGTATCCCCCTTTTTGCGGGACACGTTATCGAAAAAACGGCGCAATTGCCGTTCGCCGATGCCGTAATAGTGCTTGATTCGCTGCTTCTGCATCAACGCGAGCCCGTAGTTCGAGGGGCGTCGGCCGCGTGTATGCATTCCGGGCGGTGACTCGCGACGTCCCATGGCGCGCACGGCACCCGCATTTTCGTAGACCATCGAACCCAGACGCCGGTTGACCCGTGCCTTGGGACCAGTGTAACGAGCCATGCAGTGACTTCTCCTTAAACTCAGCCAGAAATAGTGGAATGTTGCATTCGCATGCTTGCAGCCTCCCGTTCGGAACCCCGAACAGGCCCCTAGGCAACCCTCCAGAATGGCCCATCGAGCCAAGGGCATTCGGCAGGCGCCAAAATACAAGCTGCTTATCTTCGCTGACCGGCCGCCGATTGACAAGGGGCCCCTTCCAGTTTTGGCTCCTCGTTTCGCCGGAATGGAAACCCACGGGTTGGCAGGCCCGGCAGGCGCTTGGTACCTTGGGCATTATGAATTCTACCAGCAAGCGATTGATGGTCATCGGGGCGCACCCGGATGACTCCGAATATAAGGTGGGCGGTTTGGCCGCGCTCTACCGCCGCGCTGGCCATGCGGTCTGCTTCGTTAGCGTGACGAACGGCGAATCCGGGCATCAGACGGTCTACGGCGAGCCGCTGGCTCAAACCCGGCGAGCGGAAGCGCTCGCCTCCGCCGCCGTGACCGGGCTGGACTACGTGATCCTGCCGAACCGTGATGGCTACCTGATGCCCCGGACATCGATCCGAGATGATCTGATCCGCTTGATCCGCACGTTCCAGCCGCATCTGGTTGTGACGCATCGCCCCAACGACTACCACCCCGATCACCGTTACACGTCCCAGTTGGTCTGTGACGCGGCCTACCTGCTGACCGTGCCGGCCGTGGCTGACGACGCGCCGGCCCTGGCCCGCGATCCGCTGATCATGTACATGGAGGACGGATTCCAACGTCCGTATCCGTTCAGCCCCGTGATGGCTGTGGATATCGGCCCGGTGTTCGATCAGGTGGTGGCGATGCTGGCTTGCCACACCTCGCAGTTCTTCGATTGGTTGCCCTATAATCGCGGGGAGTCTGCAGACGTGCCTGCGGATCCGGAATTGCGGATCGAGTGGCTGAGCCGATGGTATGGTCAGCAGATTCGACCAGTCGCCCAGCGTTACCGAGGGCTCCTCCAGGAACGTTATGGCAGTGCCCGAGCGGAACGGGTCGAATTTTGTGAAGCGTACGAACCCTGCGAGTACGGCGCCACGCCAACGCAGGAGATGATCAAGGACTTATTCCAGGGCTTTTAGTCCCCGCTGAAGAACGTGGGGAGCAACACAGGAGGGTGGCAATGGGACCCGCGAATGAAGGGGGCATGGTCGACTGGTCGGCCGCTCTCGAATCGACCGGCGGCGATTCGACGCTCTTGCAAGAATTGATCGAGGTGTTTCTGGACGAGGGGCCCGCTTTGCTCCAAGCGATCCGCTCCGCTCTGGAAAACCGGGATGGGCCGTTGTTGCGACGCTCCGCGCACACATTGAAAGGCTCCCTCCGCATCTTCGGAGCGACCCGAGGTGTGGAACTGGCTCAAGAAATCGAGAGCCGGGGCCAGCAAGAAGTCTGGGACGGCACCGCCGAGCTGTGCCGGGACCTGGAAGCCTACATGACCCCGGTCATCGCCGAATTGAAGACCCGCGGCAACGGATAACCCAATACGGGCCGGACGGGCCGGACGGGTCGGACGCAACGCGTGTTTTTCTGTCGGAAGGGGAGTACCGTGAAAACAGCGCTGGCGAGTATCGCGATCATGGCGGTATTGACGCCCCTCGCTTCGGCGGTGTCGGTAACGGAAACCGAGGACTTGATCCAGGTCGATACGGGACCGCTTCGCTTCGGCATCCGCACGGGGCCCGAGGCGACCCTGCGATGGGTGGAGTTACAGGGGCGGCGGATGGTCCGGGCGAATG